>NZ_JADIJM010000012.1:0-199735 GCF_017355315.1 Achromobacter sp. SD115
CGACAACGCCGACCAACCTGCCGCCGCCCCTCCGACAACCCCCGCTATCACTGCTGCTGCGAGCCCCATGGCACCTTGCGCTGCCAATGCCAACAGGAGCCCGCGGCTTGCTTGAGCATTCAGCGCCGCGCGATCCGCGTCACTGAGAACCAGAACTTTATCCGTCATGTCGTGGTCAAACATTGCTTGCTGCTGACCCTGACCTTCAACCGGACCCTGCCGCACTTCCTGCTGCATGGAGTTCTGTTGCATCAAACTTCCTCGCTTTGCTTCTTTGCCCCTATCAGAACCGGCGCGTCCCGCTGCCCGTAGCTGCCTCCCATAGCCGGCGCCAAGTCGTTGATTTCAAAAGGCTCATCAACGCCGTGCCTGCTACTTGTCAGCCGCTACGTGTTCTTATCCCGCAAGCGTCAAACCCGCAGAGTATAGCGTGATTCTTTTTACCCTAGCAAATGAACTTTCGGCCGTTTGTAAGGTGCAAACAACGCTTGGATCGGACGAAATTAGGGACGCGAATCGGCCCACAACGCACGTTGCGCCAACCCTGCGCAATGCAGCGCGGCCTCCGCAATGGAGGCCGCGCTTTATACCATCAAAACAAGGTCAGTCTTCCTTGACCGGCGGTGGCGCCCACAGACCGTCCAGCGCCGTATCCTGAGGCGAATACAGGCGCATGCTGAGCAGGAACGGCGCATCGGCGGCCGGCGAGGCGATCCAGTTCGAGCGCTTGCGTTCGCCGGGGTCGCGGCGCTGGATGTAGATGTCCAGCGAACCGTCGGCGTTGTACTTCAGGCCGTCTGTGCTGCGCAGCACGTAGCGGTTGGCCGGATTGTCGGCAAAGCCGTGGTTCGCGTCGTAGACGTGCAGCGACCAGAAGGCATTCGCCGGCGGCAACTGGCCCTTGTCGAAGTGCAGCACATAGTCCTCGTTGGAGTTCAGCGCGCGGCCCTTGGAATCGGACACCGTCACCGGGTACAGCACGTCCTCGGGCGTGGGCGCGCCCAGGCCGGCATAGGCGATGGCGGCGCGTCGCGTGTAGTCGGTGCCGTAGGTGCCGATGCCGGACAGCACGGTGCTCCAGCCGTTCATGGGCGTGCCCAGGCGCGACACGCCATCGGCGATGCGCCGGCCGGCCAGCGGCTGGGCCTGTGCCAGCGCCTGCTGCACGGCCGGATTCAGGCGTCCATACGAGAACGGTTGGCGGCTGTCCAGGCCGATGCGGCGCATGCGGTCCAGGATGGGCGTGTCGTTGGCGTGCGGCGGATTGTTGCGCATCACGTCGAAAAACAGCGTGAAGAACGAGGCGGCATCCATGCCCGCGGCCTGCTCGGCCGGCGTGCCGTCGGGCACCGTCACGGGCATGGGCGGCGGCAGGTCGCTACCGATCGGCGCCGAACCCACGCCGGGACCGGTCTGCGGATAGGCGCTGCGCGAACCGCGGTTGATGGCGGGGCGCGCGGTGGCCGGCGCGATCATTGGACTGGCGGTCATGCCGGCCTGGATCTGATTGACGGCCGCGTAGTCTTGCGGGCCGCCCGCCTGGGTCCAGCCGATCAGCCAGCCGGTGGCGGTGGGGCTGTGGATCACGTCCATGCCGGGCGGCACGCTGCCCTGCCAGCCCGGGCCGACGATGGCGAAGGATTGGGCGCCGTTGCCGTTGGTGCGCGTGCCGCGCGAGGCGAACACGTCGCTCCACATGTCCAGCGCCGACAACACCATATAGCGGTCGCCGGTGGCAGGCAGGTTCACGATCAGCGGCGCGCGCGACACGTCGAACCACAAGCTGGAATAGAGCGCATCGGCGCTGGGCCACGGCACGTCGCCCGCGCGCGGATCCGGGAAGGCGGCCTTATGACCGAATTGATTCACCGGCGCCTTGCCGTCCAGCGGCGTCTGCACGGCGGTGGCCTTGCGGCGCGCCAGCTCCATCAGCACCATCGGATAGGCGTAGACATAGGCGTCGATGGCGATGTCGCGCAGCTCTTGCTCGCTCATCTGCGCGGCGGGCGCGGAAGCGGCCGGATACGGCGTCTCGGACACCAGGCGCAAGGAGGGACGCGGCGATTGCGCCTGCGCGGCGGTAACGAAGCAGGCGCTCAGCGCGCCGGCGAGGACCGCGGCGGACCACCGGCGGGTAGCGATAGATGTACGCATGCAAGGCTCCTTCTTGGTTTTGTCTGCAAGCGAGCCGCCGCGCCGGGCTTGCCAGTTCGGGCAAGCCTCTCTGGCGCGGCACCTCGTGGTGACGCTTTTTCAGGATAGGACCGAACTCTGCAACAAGGTGCTGCCCAAGCGTTTCAAGGCGCAACACGGCGCGCACTAGAGCATGCATGCAAAAAAATCGCGCCCTGAGTGGGCGCGAGGGGCGAATCCGGGTGCGCCCGGACCGACGATCCGGGCGTAACAAGGATTAACGGTGTTTGAAGTCCGGTTTGCGCTTTTCAGTGAAAGCCGCCATCCCTTCCTTCTGGTCTTCGGTCGCGAACAGCGAATGGAACACGCGGCGCTCGAACAGCAGGCCTTCGTTGAGCGAACCTTCGAAGGCGCGGTTGACGCATTCCTTGGCCATCATGACCGATGGCAGGGACATGGAGGCGATAACGATAGCCGCGTCCATGGCTTCTTCCATGAGCTTGTCGGCCGCGACCACGCGCGACACCAGGCCGGCGCGTTCCGCTTCCTCGGCGCCCATCATGCGGGCAGTCAGCGCCAGGTCCATGGCCTTGGCCTTGCCCACCGCGCGCGGCAGGCGTTGGGTGCCGCCCGCGCCCGGGATCACGCCCAGCTTGATTTCGGGCTGGCCGAACTTGGCGGTATCGGCGGCGATGATGATGTCGCACATCATGGCCAGTTCGCAGCCGCCACCCAGGGCGTAGCCAGCCACGGCGGCGATCACGGGCTTCTTGATGCGCTTGAGCGTTTCCCAGTTGCGCGTGATGTATTCGCTGCCATACACGTCCATGTACGACCAGTCTTTCATGGCGCCGATGTCGGCGCCGGCGGCGAAGGCTTTTTCGCTGCCGGTGATGACCACGGCGCCGATACCGGCATCCGCTTCGAACGCCAGCAGCGCAGCGCCGAGCTCATCCATCAGTTGATCGTTCAAGGCGTTCAGGGCCTTGGGACGGTTCAGCGTCAGCAGGCCGACGCGGCCCCGGGTTTCGACCAGTACAAACGACTCGCTCATTGATGTCTCCGAATAAGTATGAAAGTAAGATATGTCCATGGAAAAAGACAACGCTCTGCCGCTACTTTACCGCCTCGCGCCCCACGACCCGGCCGGACACCGCTACCGGATAACCCTAAGCATCGCAGCGCCCTCCCCCGGCGGCCAGCGCCTGTCGCTGCCGGCCTGGATTCCGGGCAGCTACCTGATCCGCGATTTCTCGCGCCAGATCGAATCGCTGGCCGCCTATTCTGGCTCGCGGCGCGTGCCGGTCGAGAAGATCGACAACCACACCTGGCAGGCCGCGCCCTGCGAGGGTCCGCTGCGGGTCGAGTACGAAGTCTATGCCTGGGACCTGTCGGTGCGCGGCGCGCACCTGGACGAGACCCACGGCTTCTTCAACGGCACCAGCGTGTTCCTGCGGGTGCATGGCCAGGACCATCTGCCCTGCCTGGTGGACCTGACGCCACCGCGCTCGATCCAGGGCTGGAAGGTCTACACCAGCCTGCCGGAAGCGCGCGGCCACAAGGGCGCCGCGCGCCGCCATGGTTTCGGGCTGTACCTGGCGCCGGACTATGACGCGCTGATCGATCATCCGGTGGAGATGGGCACGCCGCAGGTGTCGAGTTTCGTGGCACATGGCGCGGAACACGAGCTGGTGTTCACCGGGGTTGTGCCCAATCTGGATCTGGCGCGGATCACGGAAGACGTACGCAAGATCTGCGAGACGCAGATCGCGTTCTTCGAGCCGCGCAGCAAGCGCGCGCCTTTCCTGGACAGTTCGGACCGCTACGTGTTCATGACGATGGTGACGGGCGACGGCTATGGCGGGCTGGAGCATCGCGCCAGCACGGCACTGATGACGGCGCGCAAGGACTTGCCGGTGATGGGCCAGCAGGGCCAGGGCGAAGGCTATCGCGGATTCCTGGGTCTGGTGAGCCATGAGTATTTCCATACCTGGAACGTCAAGCGGATCAAGCCGGAAGCCTTTGTACCCTACGATCTTGCGCAACCTGACCTGACGCGCCTGCTGTGGGTGTTCGAGGGTTTCACTTCCTATTACGACGATCTGCTGCTGCTGCGTTCGGGCGCGATCACGCAGCCCGACTATCTGCGCCTGCTGGCCAAGACCATCACCAGCGTGGCGCGCACGCCGGGGCGGACGAAGCAGTCGGTGGCGGAGAGTTCATTCGATGCCTGGACGCGCTATTACAAGCAGGACGAGAATTCGCCGAATGCGCTGGTCAGCTATTACACCAAGGGCGCGCTGGTGGCGTTGGGGCTGGACCTGCTGATCCGCCGGGAAACGGACGGGGCGCGCTCGCTGGATGATGTGATGCGTTTGCTGTGGAGCCGGTATGGGCGCGACTTTTATCAAGGCAAGCCGCAGGGTCTGGCCGAGGACGGGCTGCCGGCGTTGATCCGCGAGGCCACGGGCGTGGATACGCGGCGCTTCATTGCACGACATGCCTATGGGACGGCGGATGTGCCGCTGGCCGAATTGCTGGAGCCGCAAGGCATCAAGCTGCAATGGAAGACGGCGGCCAATATTCCTTCGCTGGATGTGCGTACGCGCAAGCAGGGCGAGTCACTGGTGCTGGCGACGGTGCTGGAGGGCGGCGCGGGGCATAAGGGCGGCTTGTCGGCCGGCGATGTGCTGGTGGCGGTGGATGGCTTGCGGGTGGATGCGCCGGCGGGGCTGGAGCTGTTGCTGGCGCAGTATCGGGCGGGGGACCGGGTCACTGTGCATGTGTTCCGGCGGGATGAGTTGAGGGAGTTCCGGGTTAGATTGAGTCCGCCTGAGGCTTTGGATTGTGTATTGACGGGTTGAGTTTTTTTACTTCGCTCGGTTTTTTTGGGGCCGTCTGTTGTGGGACGGTCCTTATTTTTTGGGCGGCCGGTTTTGGGTTCTTAAGGCCGCCCGGCGCAGCGGCCCAGCCGGTGGCGCGGGGCAACGATTGCGGTCCGGAGCCTACGCTCCGGACTGCCCCTGCGTCATCCTCGTACGCCTTCGGCTCCCTACGGATTCCCTTGGGCTTATCGACGCCCCGCGCCACCGGCTGGGCCGCCGCGCCAGGCTCCGTTGTTTGAATCTTCACGGGCGCTGGGACGAGCTGGGTGCTTGGGGTTCTGGCCTCGGTCTGGGGTCTGGCGAAGATCTTGCGGGGCCCGCCCCAGGGCGGCCGCGCAGGCGGCCTTCTGGGGCTTACGCGGGGTCTTGCGTCGGATGGTGACGCTGCGCGCGATAGCACCGCACATCAGGGCGGCCACGACATCTGCCGACCTTCATCCTTACTCCCCTTTCATCTGCGCCGCCGTCTGCAAGAACGTATCCAGCGCGCGTCTCCTGCCCAGCCGGCGGGTGACGGCGTAGACCATGGCGCGGGCGATGTCGGCGGGCAGACTGCAAATGGCGACGCGGTCGGCAGCATGGCGGCAGGTGGACCGGGGCACCAGGGCGACGCCCAGCCCTGCGGCTACCAGGGCCAGTTGGGCCGGGACTTCGGCGACGGTTTGGGCGGCGGACAGGGGCAGGCCGGCGCGGGCGCAGGTTTCGGCGAGGGTGCGGGCGAAGGCCGAAGTGTCCTGACGCAGCATCACGAAGGCTTGGCCGGCCAGGTCCTTCAGCTCCAGCCGCTTGCGGCCGGAGAGGGGGTGGCCCTTGGGGAGTACGGCCACAACGGGATCGGGCCATAGGGGCATGGACTGTAGTTCGTCGTCGTCGACGGCGGTGCGCGAGATGCTGACGTCGATGCGGTGTCCGCGCAGCGCGTCCAGTTGCGCGGCGGGGTTCATTTCATTGAGCAACACGGAGACCTGCGGATGGGACGCCTTGTAGCGCGCGATCAGGGCGGGGACGGGGCCCATGAAGTGCGATCCGGACAGGCCCACCTCGATGCGGCCCGCCAGGCCCTGGTCCACGGCGCGGACCCGCACGGTGGCGTCCTTCAGGCTGGCGAGAAGCGCGCGCACATCGTTGAGGAAAGCTTCACCGGCTTCGGTCAGGGTCACGCGGCGGTTGTTGCGGTCGAACAGCTTGACCTCGAGTTCGCGCTCCAGCTGTGCGATCTGCAGGCTGAGCGGCGGTTGCGAGATGTGCAGGCGTGCGGCGGCGCGGGTGAAGTTGAGTTCTTCGGCCAGCACGGCGAAATAGCGGAGTTGGCGGATTTCCATGGCGGTCAGTTATTTGGAAAAGATATCAAACCAGATAAAAACTATATTGGAAAATATCAATCGCCGCGAGCAGAATAGGTGCAGACCCTAGCGCACGCGACAATATCCGGAGACCTTCCATGCAAAGACTACTGGCCACCGCCTTGCTGTCCGGGGCTGCATTCGGCGCCTATGCTGCGGACGACTTTCCCAATCGCACGCTTTCCCTGGTCGTTCCCAACCCGCCAGGCGGGCTGGTGGACACGTCCGCCCGTATCGTGGCCGAGCCGCTGGCCGCTGCGCTGGGCAAGCCCGTGGTGGTGGAAAACAAGGACGGCGGCAGCGGCAACATCGCGTACCAATACGTCGCGCGGGCCAAGCCGGACGGCTACACCTTGCTGGTGTCGTACTCGGCCTATCACGTCGGCAATCCGAACCTCACTGCCAAGCTGCCCTGGGCCCCCAAGGACTTCGTGCCTGTCGGACTGGTCACGGTATCCAGCAACGTGATCGCCATACACCCGTCCATCAAGGCCGGCAACATCGCTGAGTTCGTGGCCGAGGTCAAGAACGCGCCCGGCCGCTTCAACTACGCGTCGCAAGGCGTGGGGTCGCTGTCCCACCTGGGCACCGAGGTCTTCAAGCAACAAACCGGTGTCGAGATGTTCCACGTGCCTTACCGCGGCTCGGGCGCCGCCATCCAGGACGTGCTGGCCGGCAACGTGCAGGTGTTCATCACCACGCCGCCTTCGGTGATGGGCCACGTGCAGACGGGCAAGCTGAAAGCTCTGGCTGTCACCAGCGCCACACGTCACCCCATGCTGCCTGACGTACCCACTACCGCCGAAGTGGGCCTGCCCGAATACCAGTTGGAATCCTGGGTTGCGTTGTTCGCGCCGGCAGGCACGCCGCAGCCGGTCGTCGACAAACTGGCCGCCAGCGTCGAAGCCGCGCTCAAGCAGCCCGCCACCATGCAGCGCGCGCAGGCAGCGGGCATCGAGGCACGTTTTGAAGGACCCGAGGCGCTGAACCAGCGCGTCACCACGGAACTGGCTTACTGGCAACGCACCGTCGCTGCCGCAGGCATCACTGCCGACTGACTTTCATCACCTTACGCATTGCCGATTTCCCGCGCATCGCAGCGCGGGCCGGCGTTCTTACGTCTTTATTCCAGGAGCATTGCCATGACCACTTCCCCCCGCGCCCTGCGCATCGGCCAGATCGTGCCCAGTTCCAACACCACCATGGAAACCGAGATCCCGGCCATGCTGCGTCTGCGCGAGACCATCGCGCCGGAGCGCTTCACCTTCCATTCCAGCCGCATGCGCATGAAGCAGGTGACGGCGGCGGAACTGGCTTCGATGGACCGCGAATCGGACCGTTGCGCGCAGGAACTGTCCGACGCGCGGGTGGACGTGCTGGGCTATGCCTGCCTGGTGGCGATCATGAGCCAGGGGCTGGGCTATCACCGCGTCTCGCAGGAACGCCTGCACCAGGCCACCGTGGACAACGGCGCGCCGGCGCCGGTGATTTCCAGCGCTGGCGCGCTGGTGGAAGGCCTGCACGCCATCGGCGCGCGCAAGGTCGCCATCCTGACGCCCTACATGAAACCGCTGACCAAGCTGGTGGTGGACTACATCGAAAACGAGGGCATCGAGGTGCAGGACAGCCTGTCGCTGGAGATTCCCGACAATCTGAAGGTCGGCTCGCAGGATCCGATGGCGCCGGCCAGCCATGTGGAGCGCCTGAACACGCGCGGCGTGGATGCGGTGGTGCTGTCCGCCTGCGTGCAGATGCCGTCCTTGGCGTCGATCCAGCCGGTGCAGGACCGCCTGGGCCTGCCGGTGGTGACGGCCGCCGCGGCGACGGTCTACCGGATGCTGAAGGTGCTGGACCTGGAAGCGCGCGTGCCCAACGCGGGCGAACTGCTTACCGGCAAGTACTAATCGCGGCGACCGCTAGCCTATGGGCTCACCCGCTGACATTGCACCGGGTGAGCCAGATTGCGGCGGTTCTCCATGTTTCTCGATCGAGACTCCGTCACTTACGACGCTTGATCCCGGCGGACAACAATGTCCGCCAAATTGCGGCTCAATGCGCGCAACTGCTTGGGATCGTGATAGACCCGCTCCATCACCGCGAGCCCTCTGGTAAATGCGATGACGATTTGCGCCGCCTTGTCGGGGTGAGTGGTCAACGATTCGCGGATCCCCGGGCGTGACAGCGCAGCGGCGACCGCGGCCTGAAGCTGCTCCAGCAGCGACCTTACTTTCTCGCGCACCTCTGCTCCAAGCAACCCGACCTCGATTGCGGTCTTCGTGGTGAAGCAGCCCTTGGGCGGATCGTCTGCCGTCATGCTCGCAATGGAGACGTCGAAGAAGCGCTGCAGCGCCTTTTTTGCAGACGGCGCATCCAAGGCCGCGCGGGACTCGGCCAGGACGCGCTCCACATGCCGGTCAAACGCCAGAAGAAACAATTGCTCCTTGTCGCCGTAGGCGTGGTAGAGCGAACCACGCTGGACATTCGCGGCGCCAGCGAGATCTGCCATGGACGCGCCCTGCCAACCCTTGGCCCAAAAGACCTCCAGCACCTTTTCGAGCACGACGTCTTCATCGAACTGCCTGACCATGACCATATAACCAAAGCCTCCGATAGCATCATTGACATTGACGTCAACGATGACTAATATGTCAACATTGACACCTGAATCAATTATAAGCGGAGCTAGAGCCAGCAGTTCCGTCTTGTCACGCCATTGACGGCGCATGCCGTCCGCCTTTGCCGCGCTTGACGATGATCGGGCCCATTACCAAGAGCTTGTCCCTTCTAGGGGTGACGACAATGGAAGCACCGAGCTTGATCGAGCGCCGGGCGCAGGACGGCGCCAGGGCTTCTTCCAGGGCGGGCTGGGCGGCAGTGCTCGCCGCCGCCTCTCTGTGGGGGACGACTGGCCTGGTCTTTCAGGCGTTGGGCACGGGCGGCGGAGCCGACGCGGTGTCCATCGGTTTCTTGCGGCTCGCCCTTTCCGTTCCATTCCTGCTGCTGATGGCGCGCGTGCATGGCGGAGCCTGGCTGCCATCGCTTACCCCCAAGGGGCTCTGCACCCTTGTGGCGCTGGGCATCAGTATGGCCTTCTATCAGTTGACGTATGTGCTCGCGATTGAACGGGTAGGAGTGGCTATCTCGGTGCTCATCAGCATTTGCGGAGCGCCTGTATTCGTGGCGTTGATCTCGGTGCTGTGGCTCCGAGAGCCATTTCATCTCAGAACGCTGGCGGCTCTGGTGACCGCTCTGGTCGGCACGACGCTGCTGGTTGGCCTGCCGTCGGACCTGAATCCCGATATCTACCGGTTCTGGACCGGCGTCGCGGTTGCAGTCGCCTGCGCCCTTTTCCAGGCGTTTTACGTGCTTGCCGCGCGCGCTGCCGGGCAAGTGTGCAGCCCGATGCATGCCGGTGGAATTGGCTTTGCGATAGGAGCATTGGCATTGATCCCATTCTGGTCCGCGGAGGGATTGCACCTGTCCTACTCGGTGAACGGCTGGCTGATGCTGCTGTACGTCTCGGCCGTACCCACGGCGCTCGCGCAAACGCTGTTCCTGCAAGGGATAAAAGGCACCGGAGCGATAGGCGGCGCAATCGCGAGCTTGATGGAACCGCTGGTGGCAACCCTGCTGGCCGTCGTTGTCTTGCACGAACCAATGACCGGGTACAGCGTGCTGGGCGCATTGATCCTCTTGAGCGGGATCATCATCCTCCAATGGACGCCGGATAAGCCGCGATAGGCGTGCAGGCAAGGCGCCCGTCAGCCGCTCCTGCTCTTTGAAGCGGCCAAGGCTCGGCGCAGGGCAGGCGCGGCACCCTGCAGGTAGCGCCACAGGCGGTTCGAGACCGGGCCTTGCGCACGGTCCGTGCGCCGCGCCGCCACCAGTTCTTCGACGCTGCCCGGAAGATAGCGGTTGGCTATCGAAATCAGGCTGCCGCCGCGCAGTTCGTCTTCGATCAGAAAGCGCGGCATGTGGCCCCAGCCCATGCCTTGCAGGATGATTTCCTTCTTCATCAACTGGTCCGCCACCGTGCACTGACGCGCGCCTACCACGGTGAAGTATTCCTGCGGCGGCATGTGCCTGGCGGTATCGCGCATGACGCACTGCGTGTAGTCGCGCAGCAGCGCGGGCTTGATCACGTGCGGCATGGGCTCACGCAGAAAGCCCGGCGCCACCACGGGCACGAAGGGCACCTTTGCCAGATCTACCCATTCGAGGCTGGCGTCGTTCTTGTCCACGCGATGCAGGATGAGGTCGGCCTCGCCGTCGTACAGGCGCTCCAGCGGCCCGGACACAGCCTCGAAGTGCAGGTGCAGGCGCGTGGCCGGACAGTCGGTGAAAAAGCGGCTCAAGAGGCCCAGCACGTAGGGGCGTGGGCAGAAATCGCCGATCACGATCCGCACTTCGGTTTCCTCACCCATCGCCAGTTGTTCGGCGTGCGCACGCAAGGCGGTCAACTCGCGCAGCAGCGATTGCGCGCGCGCGTGGAAAGACTGCCCGGCGGCTGTCAGGCTCACGCGATAGCCGCTGCGGTCCAGCAGAACCAGGCCCAGCTGCCGTTCCAGCTTGGCCACGGCGGCGAATACCGCCGGGTGCGAACGGTGCAGCGTTGTCGCGGCCGCCTGGAAGCCGCCGGTGCGCGCCACCGCGTCGAAGCATTGGAGGTCATGCAGGGTGAATTCGCTCATGTCTGATTTTCCGACAATGATTGTGCGAACTTTGTAATTTTTTCTTGAATGGCGCGCAACTACGATTTGCCTCACACCCAACCACCGCGAGGCCAACCATCATGCAAGACGTTTCCTACTTCACCGCCGGCGACGGCGCCCGCATCGCCTACCGCTACGACGGCCGCGCGGATTCGCCCACGCTGGTGCTGGCGAACTCCATCGGCACCACGCTGCACATGTGGGACGCGCAGATCCCCGCGCTGACCCGCCACTTCCGCGTGCTGCGCTATGACTACCGCGGCCATGGCTCGTCCAGCGTGCCGCAAGGCCCATACTCGCTGGACCGCCTGGGCGGCGACGTGCTGGAGTTGCTCGACGCGCAGGGCATCGAGCAAGCGCATTTCCTGGGGCTGTCTCTGGGTGGCATCGTCGGCCAGTGGCTGGGAGTGCATGCGCCGCAGCGCATCGACCGCCTGGTCCTGAGCAATACCTCGGCCTATCTGGGACCGTCCCCGCAATGGGACGAGCGCATCGCGGCCACGCTGCAGGCCGAAGACATGTCGGAAACGGCCGAGACCTTCCTGAAGAACTGGTTTCCTGCGTCCTGGTTGCGAGATGGCAACCCCGCCGTCGAACCGTTCCGCGCCATGCTGCTGGGTACCGACAAGCACGGCCTGGCGGGCGCATTCGCGGCTGTGCGGGACTTCGACCTGCGCCGGACCATCGCCCTGATCCCCAATCCGACACTGGTCATCGCCGGCCAGCACGACACGGTCACCGCGGCCAGCCATGGCGAACAGATCGCCGCGACCATTCCCGGCGCCAAGCTGCTGACGCTGCCGGCCGTGCACTTGGCCAATATCGAATTGCCTGAGGCGTTCGAGGCCGCAGTGGTGGAATTCCTGCTCGCGGCCTGAGCCAGCCGCCTTACTCCGCGCCACGCTCCCAGCGGCGCTGGATGGCCTTGGCCGCAACCACGCCGTCGGCCATGGAGGTCACCACGCAGGGATGCATCCTGTGCGCCACCTCGCCCACGGCGTAGATGTCCGGCACGCTGGTTTCGGCGGTGGCGAAGTCCGTGCGGATGTAGCCGCGCTCGTCGCGGGCCAGACGCAGGCTGTCGGCAAAGCCGGCCTGGGGCTCCCAGCCGTAGAAGACCAGGATCAGGTCATATTGCCTGCCGTCCACGCTGCGGCTGGCGGGGTCCACCTTGTACGGGCCGATGTGCACGCCTTCGCGGCCGGCGCGCGTCACCCATTGCTGCTGGGCGCGGACGCTGCGGGCATAGAGATGCACGCTGCGGGCGCCGCGGTTGCGCACGTAGACGTAGTTTTCGAAAGCGTTGTCGCCCCCGCCCAGCACCGCCACCGACAGGCCCGAGTAGTCCTGCGCCACGATGGGCGAGCCAGGACCGATCAGCACGCCCGGCCAGGATGCGCCCGGCGGATGGTCCGGCAGGCCCTTGGCGCGCACGCCGGAGGCGATCACCAGGGTGCGCCCGCGCACCAGGGATTCGGCGCCATCAGGGCCGGCCAGCGTGGCCTCGATGCCGCCCTTGCAGGGGCGCACCCCGGCTACGCGCGTTTCCAGCCGCAGCGGCACGCCGGCCGCGCGCACGCTGGCGTCGATATTGGCGGCCACCTGCTGCCCGGTGACGCCCGGCAGCACGGCGATCCAGTCGTCGGCGAAGGGATTGTCATTGCCCAGCCCGCCCAGCCGGGCGCCGGCCTCGACCAATAGCGGGGACAGGCCCAGCCGCGCCAACCACAGGGCGCAGGAGGCGCCGGCCGGGCCGCCGCCTACAATGACCGAATCGTGCATCTGTTGCATTTCACCCCTTATTGACTGCGCCGGCGCCTCGCGGACGCCCGGACATGGCCGGATTGTAGCCAGCGCGCCGCCCTCGTTCCGCTGTCGCCTTACAATTCCGGGCTACCCCACCCAGGTTTTCATCATGCCTACACGCCGTATCATTCTTTCCGGGCTCGCGCTCGATGCCCGCATCGGCATCCTCGAGCACGAACGCCGCGCCACCCAGCCCCTGCATGTCGACGCCGAATTCGACGTGGACATCCAGCGCTCGGTCGACGACCACGATATCCACAGCGTGCTGGACTACCGCCGGCTGCGCGAAGCCATCGTGGAAGAATGCACGCAGGCGCACGTGAACCTGATCGAAACCCTGTCGGAACAGGTCGCGGCGCGTCTGCTGGCCGACTTCCAGGAAATCCGCGCGCTGCGCCTGCGCATCAGCAAACCCATGGCCTTTTCCGACTGCGCGGCGGTAGGCGTGGAAATCCAGATCACGCGTTGACCATGAACGATATCGCTACCCCCGAGGTGCGCTTTCGCACCGAGGCCGAAGAAAAGGCCCGCCACGAAGGCAACAAGCTGACCAAGCGCCTGGCGCGCGAAACCACCCGCGCCCTGTCCGACTACAACATGATCGGGGAAGGCGACCGCGTGATGGTCTGTCTGTCAGGCGGCAAGGATTCCTATGCGATGCTGGACATCCTGCTGCAGCTGCAGAAGCGCGCCCCTTTCAAGTTCGAGCTGATCGCGGTCAACCTGGACCAGAAGCAGCCGGGCTTTCCCGACCATATCCTGCCCGAGTATCTGAAGACGCTGGGCGTGCCCTTCCACATCGAGACGCAAGACACCTATTCCATCGTCACGCGCGTGCTGGAAGAAGGCAAGACCATGTGCTCGCTCTGTTCGCGCTTGCGCCGCGGCATCCTGTACCGCGTCGCCTCCGAACTGGGCGCCACCAAGATCGCGCTGGGCCATCACCGCGACGACATCCTGGGCACGTTCTTCCTGAACCTGTTCTACGGCGGCAAGGCCAAGGGCATGCCGCCCAAGCTGGTGTCGGACGACGGCCGCCACACGGTGATCCGCCCCCTGGCCTATGTGCCGGAGACCGACCTGATCGCCTATGCGGAGCTCAAGCAGTTCCCCATCATTCCCTGCAATCTCTGCGGCTCGCAAGAGAACCTGAAGCGCAAGGAAGTGGGCCGCATGATCAAGGAATGGGACAAGCAGCATCCGGGCCGCTCGTGGAATGTGTTCAACGCGCTGTCGCGCGTGGTGCCCTCGCACCTGATGGACCGTGACTTGTTCGACTTCGTGGGCCTGAAGCCCACCGGCGTGCCGGACGCCAACGGCGACACGGCGTTCGACGCCGAGGATCCGCAGGAAGATGCCGGCGAAGCCTGTGGCGACGCACCGCCCGCGCAGGAGCCGGGCGCCATCGTCGAAAAGAAGGTGACATTCACGCGCAGTTGAAAACTGCGCGGAAATCAAAAAGGCTGCCCAAGGCAGCCTTTTTACTTTTTGCAGTCGCAACGCCTACGCGTTCAGCACGCGGATGGGCTTGCCGGCCTTCCACGCCTTCACCGCTTCCAGCGCGTTCTGATAAAACGCCTCGAAGTTCTCGCGGCTGACGTAGCCCAGATGCGGCGTCAGGATCACGTTGTCCAGGTCGCGCACGGTGTCGGTGGGCGACAGCGGTTCCTCGGGATAGACGTCCAGGCCCGCGCCCGCGATGCGGAACTTCACCAGCGCGTCCATCAGGGCGTCGTGGTCCACCAGGCCGGCGCGCGAGGTGTTGACCAGGTAGGCGGTCGGTTTCATCGCGGCCAGCGCGGCGGCGTCGACCACGTGGCGGCTGCGCTCGGACAGGATCAGGTGCAAGCTGACGACGTCGGACGTGGCGAAGAGTTCGTGCTTGTCCACCCGCTTCACGCCTGCGGCCTCGGCGCGCTCGTCGGTCAGGTTGGGGCTCCAGGCCACCACATCCATACCGAAGGCCAGACCTACCTTGGCGACCGCCGCGCCCAGCTTGCCCAGCCCCAGCACGCCCAGGCGCTTACCCGCCAGCGGTTCGGGCATGGCCGTCTGCCACATGCCGCGGCGCATGGCCGCATCTTCGGCGGGCAGGTGTTTGAACAGGCCCAGGATATGCGCCCAGGCGAGTTCGGCCGTGGCGGTGTTGGCGTCGGCGCTGCCGGGCGCGCCGCAGACGATGATGCCCTGCTCGGCGCAGGCCTGCATGTCAATGGCGTTGTTGCGCATGCCGGTGGTGACCAGCAGGCGCAGATTTGGGAGGGCGCGGATTCGTTCGGCAGGGAACGGCGTGCGCTCGCGCATGGCGACGATCACGTCGAAGGACTCGAGCGATGGCTCGACCTGCCCTTCCGGGATGAAATTGTTGAAGATCCGCACCTCGGCGTCACCGCCCAGCGAGGTCCAATCCGCATAGCGCTTCGCTACGTCGTGGTAATCGTCGAGTATTGCGATTTTCAAGAGCTGTCTCCGGGGGCTTGGCGCCTGTGGCGCCAGCCTCCCGGCCGGCGCACCGCGCCGGTCAGTTCAAGCGGGCTTTGAATTGCTCCAGGGGCAAGGCGCCACTGACGCGCGAGCCGTCTGCAAAGAAGGTGGTCGGCGTGCCGCGCACCATCAGCTTCTGGCCCAGGGCCAGCAGCTTGTCCTCGGGCACGTCGCAATTCGCGGTGGCGGGCTTCTTGCCGCGCAGCATCCAGTCGTCCCAGGTGGCGCCCGGGTCCTTGGAGCACCACACGTCGCGCACCTTGTCCTTGGAATCCGGCGACAGGATGGGATAGAGGAAGGTGTAGACGGTGATGTTGTCGACGTCTTCCAGCGTCTTGCGCAATTGCTTGCAATAGCCGCAATTGGGATCCTCGAAGATCGCGACCTTGCGCGAGCCGTCGCCCTTGACCTGCTTGATGGCCAGGTCCAGCGGCAACTGGTCGAACGACACGGCGCTCAGGCGCTCCTGCGTTTCGCGGGTGACGTCGCGGCGCGTCATGGCGTCGATCAACGGACCTTCCATGACCCAGGTCACCTTTTCATCCGTGTAGATCAGGTCCATGCCCAACTGCACTTCGAACAGGCCATAAGGCGTGCGGCGCACGGCCGTCACGTCCATGCCGTCGAAACGCTGGCGAAAACGGTCCTTGACCGCGTCCGCCACGGGATCGGCCGGCGCCACCTGGGTGGTGGAATAGCTCTTGTCGCCCTTGCCCGGCTGCCCCACCGACTGGGTCGAGACAGACTTGTCGCCCTGGGCCGCCGCGCCGGCGGACAAGCCCAGGCCCGCGGCCAGGAAACAAGCCGCCAGGGTGGCGGATATGCGGAAATTCATCGGTACTCCTGTACTTGTCTATCGTGTTCTTGTGCGGAAAGGTTAACCGATCCGCACAGCAGCCAAGCCGGCCTGCACGGGCAGCCGCCCCCTATGGGTCAGACAGTTCGCCCACAGGCTAGGTTCCGCGGGACGGACCCGCCCTAGTTGGCCGAGGCGCCGGTAATCAGGCGGCGCTTGATCAGCGGCGCCCGTTCCACCCAGTGCATGCCGGCGTTGCGCAGCCAGACCAGCGGCGTCGCCCGCGAGGCGAACAGCTTGTGCAGGCCGTCGGTGGCCAGGCGCATGGCCAGCACCGGCTCGGCGCGCGCGCGCTGGTAGCGGTGCAGCACGCGCAGGTCGCCCGCCGCGCGGTAGGCTTCGCGGCCGGAGACGACGCGGGCCAGGGCTTCGACGTCGCCCAGGCCCAGGTTCAGCCCCTGGCCCGCCAGCGGGTGCAGGCGGTGCGCCGCGTCGCCCGCCAGCGCGATGCCGGGCGCGACCATCTGGGCGCGTTCCAGCGTCAAAGGGAAGCCGTGCAGCTTGCTGCGGACCTTCAGCGCGCCCAAACGACCCTCGGCGGCCTCGGCCAGCAGGGCCTCGAGCCGGGTGGCCTGCTCCTCGGGCGGCAATGCCAGCAGCGCCTGGGCCAGCCCGGTGCGCATGGACCAGACCATGGAAACCTGCGGACCGGCCGAGGTGTCGGGCAGCGGCAGCAGGGCCAGCACGCCGTCGTCGCGGAACCATTGGAAAGCGGCGCCCTGGTGCGGGCGCTCGGCGTCCAGGTGCACCACCAAGCCCGTGTCGTCGTAGGACTGGGACTCGTGCTTCAGCCCGGCGGCCTCGCGCAGCGGCGACGCGGCGCCGTCGGCCCCCACGAACAGCTCGGCCTCGATGCGCGCGCCGCTTTCGGTGTCGATGGCGCCGTCCCGGTAGCCCGTGCAGCGGTCCTCCAGCCAGGGAATGCCGAACATGCGGACCGCCTGGATCAGCACGCGCTCGATTTCACCGGACTCGACGATCCACGCCAGTTGCGGCAGCGCCGCCTGCCAGGCGCTCAGGTTCACCTGGCCGTCGGCGTCGCCGTGGATTTCCATGGCGTTGACCGGCGTCAGCCGGGACGCGGGCATGGCGTCCCACACGCCCAGTTCGGCCAGAAAGCGCTGGCTGGCGGGCGAAATGGCGTAGACGCGCGGGTGATAGCGGTCGGGATCGGCCGGCGGCACGCTGGCGCGCGGCGCCAGCACGGCCACGCGCTGGCCGCGGCGGGCCAGCGCCAGGGCGGTGGACAGGCCGACGATGCCGGCCCCGCAAACGACGATCTGATGGCTCATCTTGCGCTTGGCTCCCCGGCCTGTTTCGGCCACAGCACCCACATCTGGCCGCGCTGCTTCATGCGGCCGGCCTGCTGGCCGGCTTCGTCGCCGTAGCCCCAATAGAAGTCGGCGCGCGCGCCGCCGCGGATGGCCGTACCCGTGTCCTGCGCCAACACCAGGCGCTGCAGCGGCCGGTCGGAGGCCGGATAGGTCGTGGCCAGGAACACGGGCGTACCCAGCGGCACGAAGCCCGCGTCAACCGCGATCGAACGCATGGGGGCCAGCGGCACGGCGTAGGCGCCCTTGGGACCTTGTTCCGGATCGACCACCACTTCTTCGCGGAAGAACACCACCGCCGGGTTGGCGTTGAGCATTTCCGGCACGCGCTTGGGATTGCGCTGGGCCCAGGCGCGGATGTTCTGCATGGAAGCCTGATCGGCGGACAGCTCGCCGCGGTCGATCAGCCAGCGGCCGATGGACGCGTAGGGCTGGCCGTTGTGGTCGGCATAGGCCACGCGGATGGTCTTGCCGGAATCGGGACCGTCGGTCAGCTGCACCCGGCCCGAGCCCTGCACCTGCAAGAAGAAGTTGTCGACGGGGTCGTCCACCCACACCAGCACGGGCGGGCGGCGGCCGGAAGATTCGATGGCGGCGCGCGAGTCATAGGGCACCACGCGCTTGCCATCCAGCTTGCCGCGCACGCGCTTGCCCGCCAGTTCCGGATAGATCGAGCCCAGGTCGATGGTCAGCAGGTCCGCGGGCACGGTGTACAACGGCCATTGGTGGCTGCCGCCCTGGCGGCGCGAGCCGCGCACCAGAGGCTCGTAGTAGCCCGTCACGGTATTGGTGGCCGGCTTGCCGTCAGCCGCGTTCAGCCGCCAGGGCTGCAGGTAGGCCTGGAGGAAGCGGCGCACGCCCTCGCCGTCACCGGCAGCCGGCGCGCGGGCCGGATCCACCGCGGCGGCGCAGACTGGCTGCCAGGCCCGCGGCGTGGCGCGCGCGGGCGCGGCCAGGTTGCCGCTGGTCGGCCGCATCAGGCCGCGGCAATTGCGCAGAAACAGGGGCCAGAAGCGCGACAGATCATCGTTGCTCCAGCCGGGCATCTCGGACCAGTTGGCCGCCTTGAACTTGCCGGCCAGCGCGCGCGGCGGAGTGTCCGGCAAGGATGCCAGCGACGGCACCACCAGAGGGCCGTCGGCCGCAGGCGCGGACGGGCCGGGGAGGCTGGACGAGCCCGAGTCGGGCGGGATATCGGAGGGGGTGGAACATGCCGCCAGCAATACGGACAGCACGGACAGACTGAGAATGCGCTTCATGAGCAAATGAAAAAACGTGCGACGGGTGGCCGGGCCATTCAATGCAGGGTACGCGGCATGGCCAGGACGAATTCGGCGATCGGCACTTCGAACGGAATGCCGTTCTCGCCGACGCAGTGATAGGTGCCCCGCATCGTACCCACCGGGGTAGGCAGGGGACAGCCGCTGGTGTATTCGAAGGTTTCGCCGGGCGCCAGCAAGGGCTGCTGCCCGACGATGCCCAGGCCGCGCACTTCCTGCACGCGCTGGTTGCCGTCGGTGATGATCCAGTGGCGGCTGATCACCTGGGCGGGATGCTCGCCGGTATTGGTGATGCGGACGGTATAGGCGAACACGAACTGCTGTTCGGCAGGGTCGGACTGTTCGGGCACGAAGCGCGGAGAGACAGAGACGCTCAGGTCGTAAGGTTTCACAGTCCTTCCCTGTGTGATGCTGGCAGGCCACCGTGGTACGGCGCCGGACGCTGGAAAAAGCGCGGTTCCCGGACCCGCCGGGCCGGGCCATTCCCGGTACCGCGCCTCAAACTGCAATAATGGCACATTATGCCCTCCCCGATCCCGAACATCATGTCTACCCAACAGGCTTCCACCCGCATCACCCCCAGCATCCTGTCGGCCGACTTCGCCCGCCTGGGCGAGGAAGTCCGCAACGTCGTCGCCGCCGGCGCCGACTGGATCCACGTGGACGTGATGGACAACCACTATGTCCCCAATCTGACCATCGGCCCGATGGTGTGCGCGGCGATCCGCCCCCATGTCCAGGTGCCGATCGACGTGCATCTGATGGTGGAACCGGTGGACGACCTGGTGCCGATGTTCGCCAAGGCCGGCGCCGACTACATCAGCTTCCATCCGGACGCCAGCCGCCACGTGGACCGCACGCTATCGCTGATCCGCGAAAACGGCTGTAAGGCCGGCCTGGTGTTCAACCCCGCCACCCCGCTGTCCTACCTGGACTACGTGATGGACAAGATCGACCTGATCCTGATCATGTCGGTGAACCCGGGCTTTGGCGGCCAGAGCTTCATCCCCGGCGCGCTGACCAAGCTGCGCGAGGCGCGCGCCCGGATCGACGCCTGGATGCAGGCCGGCGGCCAGGAAATCGTGCTGCAGGTGGACGGCGGCGTGAAGATCGACAACATCGCCGAAATCCGCCGCGCCGGCGCCGACACCTTCGTGGCCGGCTCCGCCATCTTCGGCAAGCCGGACTACGCCGGCATCATCAAGTCCATGCGCGAACAGATCGCCATCGGCGAAACCACCGCCATCTAAGCCTCGGGAACCGACATGACCGCTTTTCGCGCCGCGCTGCTGGACCTGGACGGCACCCTGCTGGATTCGATTCCCGACCTGGCCTTCGCGGCCAACGCCATGCGCGTGGAACTCGGCATGTCGCCGCTGCGCGAAGACGTGGTGGCCACCTTCGTGGGCAAGGGCGTGGACAACCTGGTGCGCCGCAGCCTGGCCGGCAGCCTGGACGCCGCCGACCCCACTGCCGCCGAGTTCGATGTCGCCCGCGCCGCCTTCTATCGCCACTACCACCTGTCCAACGGTGAGAAAGCGCAGATCTACCCCGGCGTCATCGAAGGCCTGAAGCTCATGCGCGAGCAGGGCCTGAAACTGGCGGTGGTGACCAACAAGCCCACTGAATTCACCCTGCCGCTGCTGCAGCGCACGGGCTTGGCGGGCTTTTTCGACGCCGTGGTCTGCGGCGACACCTGCGAGCGCCGCAAGCCGGATCCCGACCAGGTGTTGCATGCCTGCGACTTGCTCGGCGTCACCGCAGGGGAAGCCGTGACCATCGGCGATTCCGTCAATGACGCCCAGGCGGGCCGCAGCGCGGGCACCCAGGTGCTGGTGGTGCCTTATGGCTACAACGAAGGCCGCGACGTGCGCGACCTGGATGTCGATGGTATAGTTGACACGCTAGTCGCCGCCGCCCAATGGGTCGCGCTCTGGAATCAAAACCGGAACGCGGCAAAAACAGGCTCCTGAATACCCGGCGGCTCACCGCGAATTCAATACTGAACAAAGCTCAATGAACGTTTCCATCCAGAACCAAATGCTCGGCGCCTCGTGGCGCTGGTGGCGTTTGTCTTCCGGGTGGCGATGATCCCTCCCGGCCCTGGACGCGTATGCCGCCTAGTGCCGTAGCTGTGTAAAACACAGAGCCAAGCCCGGAACCAGTAACCTGGACCGGGCTTTTTTGTTGTGCGCCTGGTCCGATAGCAGATAAATCGCTCACGAGACCCGACATGACCGAAATCGAATTCAAGGCCCTCGCCGCACAAGGCTACAACCGCATCCCGCTGGTCGCCGAAACCTATGCCGACCTGGACACCCCGCTGGGCATCTACCTGAAGCTGGCACATGCCGGCCCCCAGGGCGGGCGCATGACCTGCCTGATGGAATCGGTGGTGGGCGGCGAGCGCTTCGGCCGCTATTCCTTCATCGGCCTGCCGGCCCGCACGGTGATCCGCGCCAGCGGCACCCGCACCGAAGTGCTGCATGACGGCAAGGTCGCCGAGACCCACGACGGCGATCCGCTGGCCTTCATCGAGCAGTACCAGAGCCGCTTCAAGGTCGCCCTGCGCCCGGGCATGCCGCGCTTCTGCGGCGGTCTGGCCGGCTATTTCGGCTACGACACGGTGCGCCACATCGAACCCTGCCTGGGCCCCGCGGTCAAGCCGTTTCCCGCCGGCATGGAAGGCGGCACGCCCGACCTGATGCTGATGCACGTGGACGAACTGGTCATCGTCGACAACCTGGCCGGCCGCATCTACCTGATGGTCTACGCGGATCCTTCCCAACCCGAATCCTACAGCCGCGCCCAGCAGCGCCTGCACGACCTGCGCACCCGCCTGCGACGCCCCGTGGAAATTCCCTACAGCCACGCCAGCATGCAGACCGAAGAGCGGCGCGACTTCAAGAAGGAAGACTATCTGGCGGCCGTGCACCGCGCCAAGGAACACATCGCCGCCGGCGACCTGATGCAAGTGCAGATCGGCCAGGTCATCGCCAAGCCCTTCCGCGACTCCCCCCTCTCCCTCTACCGCGCCCTGCGGTCGCTCAATCCCTCCCCCTACATGTACTTCTGGAACTTCGGCGACTTCCAGGTGGTCGGCGCGTCGCCGGAGATCCTGGTGCGCCAGGAGCGCGTGGTGGAAGACGGCGAACCCAAGTCGCAGATCACCATCCGTCCCCTGGCTGGCACCCGCAAGCGCGGCGGCACACCCGAGGAAGACGCCGCCCTGGCCGCCGAACTGAAGGCCGACCCCAAGGAAGTGGCCGAACACGTGATGCTGATCGACCTGGCACGCAACGACGTGGGCCGCGTGGCCCAGGTGGGCTCGGTCAAGGTCAGCGACACCATGGTGATCGAACGCTATTCGCACGTAATGCATCTGGTATCCAACGTCACCGGCACCCTGAACCCCGGCATGAGCAGCATGGACGTGCTGCGCGCCTCCTTCCCCGCCGGCACCCTGACCGGCGCGCCCAAGGTCGAGGCCATGAAGATCATCGACGAACTCGAGCCCGTGCGCCGCGGCATCTACGGCGGCGCGGCCGGCTACCTGAGCTACGGCGGCGAAATGGACGTGGCCATCGCCATCCGCACCGGCGTCATCAAGGATGGCACGCTGTATGTGCAGGCCGCCGCCGGCATCGTGGCCGACTCCAACCCCGAAGCCGAATGGGCCGAAACCGAAGCCAAGGCCCGCGCCGTGCTGCGCGCGGCGGAGCAGGTGCAGCACGGCCTGGACGAGCCCATCTGAGGCCCCGCGAGCCCCACCGGATACATCCGGGCCGCCGGACGGCCCTACAGGAGAATTAAATGCTGTTGATGATCGATAACTACGACTCTTTCACCTACAACCTGGTTCAGTACTTCGGTGAACTGGGCGAGGACGTGCGCGTGGCGCGCAACGACCAGATCACGCTGGAAGAGATCACCGCCATGAATCCGGACCGCATCTGCGTATCGCCCGGCCCCTGCTCCCCCGCCGAGGCGGGCATCTCGGTGCCCGTGATCCAGGCCTTCGCCGGCAAGAAGCCCATCCTGGGCGTGTGCCTGGGCCACCAGGCCATCGGCGCGGCCTACGGCGGCGACATCGTGCGCGCGCAGCAAATCATGCATGGCAAGACGGTGCAGATCTCGCACACCGGCACCGACATCTTCACCGGCCTGCCCACGCCTTACACGGTGATCCGTTACAACTCGCTGACTATCGATCCCGCCACCCTGCCCGACTGCCTGGCCGTGACCGCGACCGCGCCGGACGGCGACATCATGGGCGTGCGCCACAAGACCTTGCCGCTATACGGGGTACAGTTCCATCCCGAGTCGGTGCTCAGCGAGCACGGCCATGCCCTGCTCCGCAATTTCCTGAACCTCGCTTAAGAAGGACGCATCGTGACGATTTCCCCCGCCGAAGCGCTGACGCGCTGCATTGAACACCGCGAAATTTTCCACGACGAAATGCTGCATCTCATGCGCATGCTGATGCGCGGCGAAATGTCGCCGCAGATCGCAAGCGCCCTGCTGATGGGCCTGCGCGTGAAGAAAGAGACCATAGGCGAGATCACCGCGGCCGCGCAGGTCATGCGCGAGTTCGCCACGCCCGTGGTCACGCCCAACCCCGCCGACCTGCTGGACATGTGCGGCACCGGCGGCGACGGCAGCCATACCTTCAACATTTCCACCACCGCAATGTTCGTGGCGGCCGCCGCCGGCGTGCCGATAGCCAAGCACGGCAACCGCAGCGCCTCGTCCTCCAGCGGCAGCGCCGACGTGCTGGAAGCGCTGGGCGCCAACCTGGTGCTGACCCCCGAACAGGTAGCCGAATGCATCCAGGCGACCGGCATCGGCTTCATGTTCGCGCCGGCCCACCATGGCGCCATGAAGAACGTGGCCGCCGTGCGCAAGGAGCTGGGCGTGCGGACGATCTTCAACATTCTCGGCCCGCTGACCAATCCGGCCGGCGCCGCCAACCAGCTGATGGGGGTGTTCCATCCCGATCTGGTCGGCATCCAGGTGCGCGTGCTGGAACGCCTGGGTTCGCGCCACGTGCTGGTGGTGCACGGCAAGGACGGCATGGACGAGGCCTCGCTGGGCGGCGCCACCCTGGTCGGGGAACTCAAGGACGGAAAAATCCTCGAATATGAGATCCATCCCGAGGACTACGGGCTATCCATGATGTCCAACCGGAGCATCAAGGTGTCCAATCGCGAACAATCGCGCGAGCTTGTCATAGAGGCGCTCGAAAATGTCGAGGGCACCGCCCGCGACATCGTCGCGCTCAATGCGGGACTCGCCATCTATGCTGGCAATAAAGCCGATTCCATTCCCGAAGCCTTAGCACTAGCATTCGAATTGATCTCCACCGGCGCGGCGCGAGCCAAGCTGGAAGAATTCTGCGCATATACCCGGAAATTCCTGAAATGAACGATATTCTCGCGAAGATCCTCGCCGTCAAGGCCGAGGAAGTCGCCGCCGCTCGCCAGATGCGCAGCGAAGCCGAAGTCCTGCGCGAAGCGCAGGCGCGGCAGGACGTGCGTGGCTTTGCCCAAGCCATCGAAGACAAGATCTCGCAAGGCAAGGCCGGCGTCATCGCTGAAATCAAGAAAGCCTCGCCCTCCAAGGGCGTGTTGCGCGACCCCTTCAATCCCCCGGAAATCGCCTCCACCTATGCGGTGCACGGCGCGGCCTGCCTGTCGGTGCTGACCGACGTGCAGTTCTTCCAGGGTTCCCACGACCACCTGCGCCAGGCGCGCGCGGCTTGCTCGTTGCCGGTTCTGCGCAAGGACTTCGTGGTCGACCCGTACCAGATCATCGCCGCGCGCGCCATGGGCGCGGACTGCGTGCTGTTGATCGTGGCCGCGCTCAGCCCCGCGCAATTGCGCGACTATGAAACACTGGCGATGGAACTGGGCATGGACGTGCTGGTGGAAGTGCACGACGCCAAGGAACTGGACGTCGCGCTGACCCTGAAAACGCCGCTGCTCGGCATCAACAACCGCAACCTGCGCACCTTCGAGACCAGCCTGTCGAACACCCTGGACCTGCTGCCCCGGATCCCCGCGGGCAAGCGCGTCGTGACCGAAAGCGGCATCCTCAAGCCGGAAGACGTGCAGCTGATGCGCCAGCACAAGGTCGATGCCTTCCTGGTAGGCGAAGCCTTCATGCGCGCCAAGGATCCGGGCGCGGAACTTGCGCGCCTGGTGGGCTAGGCCAAAAAAGCTATCTTGCGCGCGGCGTGGCCAGCGCCGCAGCGCGCCGATACAGCGTGCTGCGGTGCATGCCCAGTGCGCGGGCCGCGCGGCTGACGTTGCCGCCATGCGCGGCCAAAGCATCGCGGATTGCGGCGTCGGTCATGGCTTGCAGGCTGGCAGGATCATCGCCGCAGGCGGTTGGCTGAACCAGCGCCGCGCTGCGGATGTCGGCAGGCAACATGTCGACGTCAACCACGCCGGCAGGCCCCGCCAGCACATGCAGCGTGCGCAGCACGGCTACCAGTTGCCGGTAGTTGCCAGGCCAGGCATAGGCGCCCAGGATGGCTTCGATATCGGGCGGCAGGACTGGCCCCGCGCCCTGCGCCGCCCACAGGCCGCGCAGCAATTCCAGGCGGTCGGCGCGCGCGCGCAGCGGCTCCAGCGTGACGGTGTATTCGGCGATGCGGAAGTACAGGTCCGGGCGCACCGGCGCATCGGGCCCTTCGTGGGCCAGCGGCCGGTGGGTCGCGCACACCAGCGCGAAATCCACCGACACCGGCCGCGCCGCGCCCAGCGGCGAGACTTCACGCGTCTGCAACACGCGCAAGAGGCGCGATTGCAGCATCAGCGGCATGTCGCCGATCTCGTCCAGGAACAGCACGCCGCCATGCGCCTGGCGCAGCAGCCCCTTGCTGCCCTGGCGGCGTGCGCCGGTGAAGGCGCCGTCTTCGTAGCCGAATAGTTCGGATTCGATCAGGCTTTCAGGCAGCGCCGCGCAGTTCACCGCCACGAACGGCCCGGACGCCCGCTTGCTGCGCGCATGCAGCTGGCGCGCGAACACTTCCTTGCCCACGCCGGTTTCGCCCTGCAGCAGGATGGATACGTCCGCGTCCGACAGGTGCACGGCGCGCGCCAGCGCGCCCAGGGTCGCGGCATCGAAATTCGGCGCCGCGGTGCGCGGGCCCGTGGCGGGCGGCAGCAGCGGCTGTGCCGGCGCCTGCGGCGCGCGCGAGCGCGGCCAGCGCAGGCGCGCGTGGTACACGGCGCCGGAGCGCGCCTGTACCCTGCCGGCCGCGTCGGGGCAGCGCTCCATGTCGCCATCGAACACGTCGGTATAGCGGTACACGCCCAGGGCGGTGGGCGCCAGGCCCAGCGCCTGCAAGGCGCGGCGGTTGGCGCCGATCAGCAGGTCGCCCTGAAAGGCGAGCAGGCCTTCGCCCGGCGCGCCCAGTCCGGAATGGTCCACGTGCAGCCGCAGCACGGCATGCTGCTCGTAGGCTTGTTCAAACAAACGGTGCTCGATCAGGTCCACGGCGGCGCGCACCAGCTCCAGCACGTCGGGCCGCAGGTCGCGCGCCGGACTCGACAGGTCCAGCACGCCCAGCGTGCGGCCTTCGCTGTCGGTAATGGGGACGGCGGCGCAGGTCAGGATGCGGTTGGGTTCGAAATAGTGTTCCGCGCCATGCACGGCGATGGGCCGGCCTTCCACCAGCGCGGTGCCGATGGCGTTGGTGCCTGCGGCCGCTTCGTCCCACGGCGCGCCGGGCATCAGCGCCACGCGCGACGCGCGCTGGGCGAAGCCGGTGTCGCCGTCGGAGTCCAGCACCAGGCCTTGCGCGTCGGACAGGATCACCAGGCCGCCGCTGCCGCCGGCCTCGCGGCGCAGCATGGACATGGCGGGTTCGGACAGCCGGCGCAGCGCCTCGTTGCGCTGCTGGGCCTCGCGCAGCTCGCCCTGGGTCATGAGCTCGGCGCGGCGCACGCCGCGCATGTCGAAACCCAGGTCGGCGCAGCGCCGCCACGATCGCAGGATGGGCTCGGCGACCATGCCGCCGGGCACCGCGCCTTGCTGGTTGAACAGCAGGCGCGCTTGCGTCAACGCGTGCTGACGGGAATGAGTGGCCATGCATGTCTCCTGGGACAGGCGTTCTGCGACACCTGTTCCGCGACGATGTCGCAAAAAGCGACAGGGAAGGCCCCCACGCCGCACCCGCAGCGCGGGCTTGCTGCCCCCCAAGGGGGCTGGCCCGCCTTGGGACGGCCCGGCGGCGGGCCGGCCCTCGAGGGGCTCTGCTGCCTATTGCCCGTTCGGAAACCTACTTTCGCATGCAAGCCGCGGGCTGTCCAGCAGGGATGCCCCGGCTGGCACGCTCCTTGCTTGATACAGGACAGGCAGCCGACTGCCGCTATCCCACAATACCGGAGACAAGCATGGACATCGCGACCCGCATCACCCCCGACTCCTACGGCACGCGCCTGGACCTGAAGACCCAGTACGACAACTTCATCGACGGCAAATGGCAGAAGCCCGCCGACGGCGAATACTTCGACAATGTCACGCCGGTCACGGGCCAGGTGCTGACGCGCAACGCGCGTTCGAAGGAGCGCGACATCGAACTGGCGCTGGACGCCGCGCACCGCGCCGCACCCAAATGGGGTGCAACCCCGGCGGCGCAGCGCGCCCGCATGCTGATGCAGATCGCCGATGTGATGGAGGCGAACCTGGAGCGCCTGGCCACGGCCGAAACCTGGGACAACGGCAAACCCATCCGCGAAGCGCGCGCCGCCGACATTCCGCTGGCGATCGACCACTTCCGCTATTTCGCCTCTTGCATCCGCAGCCAGGAAGGCGGCCTGTCCGAGATCGACAGCGACACGGTGGCCTACCACTTCAATGAACCGCTGGGCGTGGTCGGCCAGATCATTCCCTGGAACTTCCCCATCCTGATGGCGGCGTGGAAGCTGGCGCCAGCCTTGGCCGCGGGCAATTGCGTGGTGCTCAAGCCCGCCGAGCAGACGCCGCTGGGCATCCTGCTGCTGATGGAACTGATCGGCGACATCCTGCCCCCGGGCGTGGTCAACGTGGTCACGGGCTTCGGCCTGGAAGCCGGCAAGCCGCTGGCCTCGAACAAGCGCATCGCCAAGATCGCCTTCACCGGCGAGACCACCACCGGCCGCCTCATCATGCAGTACGCCTCGCAGAACATCATTCCGGTGACGCTGGAGCTGGGCGGCAAGTCGCCCAACATCTTCTTTGCCGACGTCGCCGCGCAGGACGATGATTTCCTCGACAAGGCGGTCGAAGGCTTCGTCATGTTCGCGCTGAACCAGGGCGAGGTCTGCACCTGCCCCAGCCGCGCGCTGATCCAGGAATCCCTGTACGACAAGTTCATGGAGCGCGCCCTGAAGCGCGTCGCCGAGATCAAGCAAGGCAATCCGCTGGACGCCGACACCATGCTGGGCGCGCAGGCTTCCACCGAACAGCTGGAGAAGATCCTGTCGTACCTGGACATCGGCAAGCAGGAAGGCGCCGACGTGCTGGCCGGCGGCTCGCGCGCACAGATGCAGGGCGCGCTGGAAGGCGGCTATTACGTGCAGCCCACGGTGTTCAAGGGCCACAACAAGATGCGCGTGTTCCAGGAGGAAATCTTCGGGCCGGTGGTGGCCGTGACGACCTTCAAGGACGCCGACGACGCGCTGGCCCTGGCCAACGACACGCTCTACGGCCTGGGCGCGGGCGTGTGGTCGCGCGACGCCAACACCTGCTACCGCATGGGACGCGCGATCAAGGCGGGCCGCGTATGGACCAACTGCTATCACGCCTATCCGGCGCATGCGGCATTCGGCGGCTACAAGCAATCCGGCATCGGGCGCGAGAACCACAAGATGATGCTCAACCACTATCAGCAGACCAAGAACCTGCTGGTGAGCTACTCGCCGAAGAAGCTGGGTTTCTTCTGACCCGGTTGTGTTCCGGCGCCGGGCCGCGAGGCCCGGCGCGCCTCAAAGGAGCCTGACATGGCAGAGCAAACGCCGCGCGTGGTCGCCACCGACGAGGCGCGCAGCCTGATCGAAACCCTGCGCGCCAAGCATGGCCCGCTGATGTTCCACCAATCCGGCGGCTGCTGCGACGGCAGCTCGCCCATGTGCTACGCCCAGGGCGAATTCATGGTGGGCGGTTCGGACGTGCTGCTGGGCGAATTGGAGGGCTGCCCGTTCTATATGGGCGAGGACCAGTTCGCCTATTGGGAGCACACCCAGCTCATCATCGACGCGGTACCCGGCCGGGGCGGCGCCTTCTCGCTGGACAGCGCGGAAGGCAAGCGCTTCCTGCTGCGTTCGCGGCTGTACTCGGACGAAGAATGGGCGCGGGTGGCGCCCGTCAGCAGAGGCTAGCCTGCGCCCCCCTGAGCAGATTGCGCGCGGGGCCCTAGCGGCTCCGCGAGCCTCTATGCGGACTGCCCTTGTCCGGCGTGCCGGCATCGACAACCTGTTTCCACTGGAACGACACGCGCCGGATGCGCGCGGCGCGGAATTGCGTGAACGAACGGCCGCCCGGCATGGGCGCGCCGCGATAGGCACTGCTGGCGTTTTTCATTGCTGAAAGTGGTGTGAGGAAAAAACTTGCGCGGGCGGCGGCTCAGGGGCGCGCGACGGACGAGGTCCAGGCGCTGGCGGGCGCCGCGCGGCGGGTCCATTCCAGCGCATCTTCGAGGCGGTCGTTGCCCCAGAACATTTCGCCGTCCACAAAAAAGGTCGGCGCGCCGAACAGGCCCAGGTTGCGCGCCTGGTCGACCTGGCCGCGCAGCGCTTCCTTGGCGGCTTCGGACTTGCCGCGGGCGATCAGGACATCGGCGTCCAGGCCCAGGTCCGTCAGCAGTCCGTGCACCACGTCCTCGGACTGGATGTCCAGGTCGCGCTGGAAGTTGGCGCGGAACACCGCCACGCAGAAATCGCGGCCCCAGGGCTCGTCCTGGCCCAGCAGCGCAATGCGCGCGGGCAGCACGCTCATGCGCGGAAACAGGCGCGGACGGTTGTAGACCAGGCCGTACTTTTCGGCCAGGCGGGCGATGTCGCGCATCATGTAGGCGCCCTTGCCCGGGAACAGCCGGAACGGCGTGTCGTTCCAGCCCTGTGCCTGGAAGATCGGACCCAGCAGGAAGGGCCGCAGGTCGACCCGGACCGCGGCCTCTTGCGCCAGGGCGTCGATGCGCTCTATCGCCAGATAGCTGTACGGGCTGGCGAAATCGAACCACATCTCGATGCGGGGCGTGTCGGGCAGGGGCGCGGTCATGACTAGGGCTCCGGGACTACTGAGAAATTAGCGCGACCTGCGCATCCGGCAGGCCGCTGAGAACGACATCGCGATCGCTACCGACGGTGATGGAATCACCGGCTTGAAGCACGCTGTCATCGAAGCGCTGGTATTCGGACAGCCACAAGGTGCCGGCGTGACACACGATGCGGACGCCCAAAGCGTGTTTGAGCAGCATAGTCGAGCCGCCGGCCAGATGGAATGACATTCCCGCAGTGCAACATACCTGGATCATGGCGTACCCCTGGGCCGCGGCGGCGGCGATCGCGGCGGATTGCGGGGCTCTGCGCTCCTTATCCGTCGTCTGAGTCTTATTGGACGCCCTGGAGGTACTATTGCTCAAGCGACATTTCCGTCCGATACGCATGAGTTTTACGAATGCCATACCCACTGGCTAAACTCCCGCCGCTTGATCTGGTCCGAGGCTTCGTGGCCGTGGGCCGCCGCATGAGCATCACGCTGGCCGCGCAGGACCTGCATGTGACGCAATCGGCCGTGAGCCGCCAGATCCGGGCGCTGGAAGCCCATCTGGGCGTGCCGCTGCTGGTGCGAGGATTCCGCAGCGTGTCGTTCACCTCCGAAGGCGCGCAACTGTTCCGCATGGCCGACGTCTGGCTCAGCCAATTGGGCGACCTGACCGAACAACTGCGCGCGCCCGAACGCCGCACGCCCGTCACCGTCACCACCACCATAGGAGTGGCCTCGCTGTGGCTGCTGCCGCGGCTGGGGGACTTCCAGGCGGCCCATCCGCATATCGACGTGCGCGTGGCGGCCGACAACCGGCTGATCGACATCGACCGCGAAAGCGTGGACATCGCCATCCGCTACAGCCTGCGCGATGGCGTGCCGGACAGCGCGGCCTGGCTGTTCGGCGAGGCGGTGGTGCCGGTAGCCCACCCCTCGCTCAAGGCCCGCCTGCTGGATGCCGAGGAACTGCAGCGCCACGTGCTGCTGGAATTCGACGACCCGACGCGTCCCTGGCTGCAATGGTCGGAATGGCTGAACGCGCGCGGGCTGGGCCGCGTGCCCGCCCGGGGCATGCTGCGCTTCAACCAATATGATCAGATCGTGCATGCCGCGCTGGCGGGCCACGGCATCGCGCTGGGACGGCTGGCGCTGATCGCGCCGATGCTGGCGGACCAGCGCCTGGAGGCCGTCGGTGGCCAGGCCGCCAGCGCCACCGAGCACGCCTACTGGCTGGTGCGCAATACGCGCCGCGCCACGCCGGACGCCGACGTCGTCACGCGCTGGCTGATGGAACAAGCGCAAGCCACCGCGCGCGACCTGACCGCGTAGGCGCCCCGCCCTTCGGACGCCGCGCTACAAAATCCATACAGATCTTCATAACTTGGGACTGCTGTTCCAGTAGATTGCGGCGCGTGTCCGTAACCCTGCTCCCAAGATGTTGATGAGGCTTTTCCGTCCGGCGTCGAGGTGGCAATACTGGCTCGCCAACTTTCAGCGTTCCTGCCTGGTCCTGCTGGCCCCCTGGCTGATCAGCGTGCTCGCGCAAAGCGCCGGGCGCGGCTACCTGCTGCTGCGCCATGCGGCGCCGGGGACGTATGACGCGCTGCCGCAGGACGTGCGGCGCAGCCTGACGACCGGGCTGCTGTTCGACATCAAGGTCGCCAGCATTGCCTGCTCGGCGCTGCTGCTGCTGTCCATGGCGGCGGCCGCCAAACCCGGTTTGCAACAGCGCTGGCAACGCTGTCTGCCGGGGCTGGGCGCGGTCATGGCGATGCTGTTCACGGCCATCACGATCGTCAGCGTCTTCTACTTCGCGACGTTCTCGCGCTCGATCGACATCTTCGTGTTCGGCCTGGTCGACGACGACACCCACGCCATCCTGATGACCCTGTGGCACGGCTATCCGCTGACGCAGGCCGGCCTGCTGTTGGCGACCGTGCTGGCCGGCACCTGGTGGCTCGGCCGCCGCTGGCGCGGCCGGGTGCAGCGCATGCGGTTCAAGCGTCGCGCATTCATACCCAGCCTGCTCCGGTTCGCGCTGATCATCGCCGTCACCGTGCTGGCCTGTAGAGGCTCGCTGGGCAGGTTTCCGCTCAACAAGGACGACACCAGTATTTCGTCGCTGCGCCTGCTCAACGACATTGCGCCCAATGGCATATCGGCCTTCTCCTGGGCTCTGTCGGATCGCGGCAACGACAAGCGCTTCGAACCCGTCTCAGCGCGCGAAGGACGCCTGCTCTACGAGCGTTTCCTGGGTTGGCCGGGCGACGGCCTGCGGCCCTTCATGGCCGCAACCGGCCCCAATGCGGCGGCCGCGGCGCAGCCGCCCCACGTGGTGCTGCAGGTCATGGAAAGCATGGGCGCGCATCTGAACGCTTATGACCGTCCCGGCCGCGACCTGCTTGGCGCGCTGCGGCCGCACTGGCGCCAGGACTGGGTATTCGAGCGCTTCGTGGCCGAAGGCAACGGCACCATCGAATCGTTGAGCCTGCTGCTGGTGCGCAGCCCCATTGCCGCCGTCGGCCAATCGTCGGCGGCGGATACGCCCTTCGCCAGCAATGCCTTCACGCCTTTTCTGCAACGCGGCTACCGGGTCGTCTTCGTCACGTCCGGCGCCGCCACCTGGCGCAATCTCGGCACCTTCGCCACCAAGCTGGGCGCCCACGAGTTCGTGGACCAGCAAACCCTCAGGGCGCGCTATCCCCAAGCACGGACCGGAACCTGGGGCGTGCCCGACGAGTACATGTTCCGCTACATCGAGGAGCGGCTGGCGCAAGGCACCGAAGATGGCCTGCCGCTATTCATTGTGGCCTTGTCCACCACCCACCACCCCCCGTTCATCGTGCCGGAAGGCGGCCAGCGGGGTAGTCTGCCCCTGGATGACGTGGCCAGCCTGCCGTATTTCAAAAACTGGGATACGCTGGCCGCCGCATTCGACACGCTGCGCTACGCCAACGACCAGTTGGGCGGCTTCCTGACGCGCCTTAAAGGCTCGGCCAACGCGTCGCGCACCATCGTCGCCGTGACCGGCGACCACAACATCCTGGGCATCGACTATCAGGATCCGAAGGACGCGGCGCTGGCGCGCGCCGTGCCGTTCTATCTGTACGTGCCGCCGGCCTATCGATCGCAGGCGCACTACGACCCGGCGCGCGTGGGCAGCCACAAGGACATCCTGCCCACGCTGTATCACCTGAGCCTGCCGCAGACACCCTACTTCCGCAGCGGCTGCAACCTGCTGGCCGCGCGGCCCGACCCGGCCTGGTGTTTCGGCTTCAACAACGGGCACGTGATGCTGACGGATGAAGGGGTGTTCCGGCCGGACAAGCCCGGCCGCATCCTGCCCTGGGCAGGTCCGTCGGGACTGGCGCTGGAGGCAGAACAGGACGCCACGGCCGAGCAATGGGCGGAGCAGGTGCGGTTGAACGCCTATCCGCGGCTGCTGCACTGGCAGATCAACTACCAGGTGCAGGAACTGGGCCGCGCAGGCCAGGAACGCTAGCCCTGGAGAAGCCGGGCTTCAGTCGACGCGCACTTCCGGTTCGCCCGCGCGCATTTCGCCGATGACGGCCGCCTGTTCGAAACCGTGCTGGCGGAACAGGTCCAGCACCGCCTGCGCGGCATCCGGCGTACACGCCACCAGCAGGCCGCCCGCGGTTTGCGGGTCGGTCAGCAAGGCGCGCTCGGTGTCGCTAACGCCGTCGCCCAGACGCACGGACGCGCCATAGGAGGCCCAGTTGCGGCCGGACGCGCCGGTGATGACGCCGTCCGCGGCGAACGCCTGCACGCCGGGCAGCCAGGGCAGCGCATCGCGCCGCACATACGCCGTCAGTTGCGCGCCGCGCGCCATCTCCAGCGTGTGTCCCAGCAGGCCGAAGCCGGTCACGTCGGTGATGGCGTGCACGCCTTCCATGGCGGCCAGCGCCGGGCCTGGCCGGTTCAAGCGCGTGGTCTCGGTGATCATGGCACGGTAGCCGGCGTCGTCCAGGCGGTTCTTCTTCAACGCGGCGGACAGGATGCCCACGCCCAGCGCCTTGCCCAGGATCAGCACGTCGCCGGCGCGCGCATCGGCATTGCGCTTGATGCGGCCGGGATGCACCAGGCCCATCGCCGCCAGCCCGTAGATGGGTTCGACGGAGTCGATGCTATGGCCGCCGGCCACCGGTATGCCGGCGTCCTTGCAGACCGCTTCGCCACCGCGCAGGATGTCGGCGATGACGCTGTGCGGCAGCACGTTGATCGGCATGCCCACGATGGCCAGCGCCATGATGGGCGTGCCGCCCATCGCATAGACGTCCGACAGCGCGTTGGTCGCGGCGATGCGGCCGAAATCGTAGGGATCGTCGACGATGGGCATGAAGAAATCGGTGGTGGCGATCAGCGCCTGCTCGTCGTTCAGCCGGTAGACCGCCGCGTCGTCGGCGGTCTCGGTGCCCACCAGCAGATCCGGATAGCTGACAGCCGGGCCGAAGCGCTTGAGCAGCTCGGACAGCACGCCGGGCGCGATCTTGCAGCCGCAGCCGCCCCCGTGCGAAAGCGAAGTCAATCGCGGCACCGCCGTGCTGGCAACATCCTGGGTGGTCATCTGAATCTCCGTTGGTCAGTGGAAAAGGATAGCACCGCCCCGGGGATTGGCCCTATGATGATCCGGCAGCACGCAGCAACGGACGGCCGCCCGGCCCCGGGCGCACCGACGGCCAATCTTCACCGTGAGTGAGGGCTACATGGATCGCCGACATTTTCTCCGTTTCTCGGGCGCCCTGTGCGCCGCCAGCGCGGCACTGCCCAGGGCGGCGCGCGCGGATCTCGCCCCCATCAGCGCCGACTGGCGCGCCTTCGAACTGACCACCGACATTACCGTGCAGGACCCGGGCGCGCATGCGCGCATCTGGATTCCGGTTCCCTATGCCACGGACACCGCCTACCAGCGCGGCGCGCAAAGCAGCTGGCAGGTCAGCGGCGGCGGCAGCGCGCAACTGACGCAGGCACCCGGCTACGGCGTGCAGATGCTGGCCGTGCAATGGCCGGATGCGCAAGCGCCACGCAGAGTCACCGTCACCAGCCGCTTTCAGACCCGCAACCGGCGCGTGGACCTGAGCCAGCCGCCCGCTGCCGGCATCCCGCAGGAAAGCGCGGCGGCGCTGCGCGAATTCCTGCAGCCCACCGCGCTGCTGCCCACCGACGGCATCGTCAAAAGCACTGCCGACAGCATCACCCGCGGCCATCGCGGCGATCTGGCGCAGGCCCGCGCCATCTACGAATGGGTGGTCGAGAAGACCTGCAGGACCGCGTCCACCCGGGGCTGCGGCGTGGGCGACGTGCGATACATGCTCACGGCCAACGATCTGAACGGCAAATGCGCCGACATCAACTCCCTGTTCGTCGCGCTGGCCCGCGCCGCCGGCATACCCGCCCGCGACGCCTACGGCCTGCGCGTGGCGGACTCCGAGTTCGGCTACAAAAGCCTGGGCAAGGCGGGCGATGTCACCAAGGCGCAGCATTGCCGCGCCGAGTTCTATGCCGCCGGCTACGGCTGGGTACCCGTGGACCCGGCCGACGTGCGCAAGGTCATGCTGGAAGAGCCTCCCGGCGAGCTGCCGCTGACCGACGCCAAGGTGCGCGCCGCGCGCGTCATGCTGTTCGGCGCCTGGGAGATGAACTGGGTGGCCTACAACCATGGCCATGACGTGGTCCTGCCCGGCGCGGCCCATGGCCCCGTGCCTTTCCTGATGTATCCCAACGGCGAAACCTCGGCCGGCCGGTTGGACAGCCTGGATCCCGACAGCTTCAGCTACAAGCTCAGCGCCAAGCCGCTTGCCATCTGAGTCCAGCCAGGGGACCGCCATGATCAGCCGCCGCCTACTCCTGCAGTCCGGCCTGTCGCTGGCGGCCCTGCCCTGGTTCGTACAGGCTGCCAGCGACGATGCGCTCAAGAAAGCCACCGGTCCGGACTGGGCTCCCTGGACCTCAGCCACCCCGCCCCTGGCCTTGCCCGACCTATCCGGCCGCGAGAAAAAGCTCTCCTCCTGGCGCGGCAATGTGCTCATCGTCAGTTTCTGGGCCACCTCTTGCGAGCCCTGCCGCGACGAAATCCCCATCATGTCCGCCATGGCCAAGCGCCATCGCGAGGAAGGCTTGCGCCTGGTCGCGGTGAACGTCGGCGATTCGGCGGCCAAGATCAGCACTTTCCTGGCGAAGTGGCCGGTCGCGGGTACCGTGCTGCATGACAGGAACAGCACGGTGTCGAAACAATGGGACGCGGTCGGGCTGCCCGCGAACTATCTGGTGGATCGCGGCGGATCGGTCCGCTATTGGCACCTGGGGCAACTGGACTGGAAATCGGACCGCGTGGGCGGCGTGGTGACGGGACTGCTGCGGGCCTAGCGCGCGGGCGCTGCGCGAAGGATGGCGGAAGGCAGCAGGAGTCGAACCTACCTGGGAACGTCTGACGTCCCCAACTGGGTTTGAAGCCCAGCCGTGCCACCGGGCACGAATGCCTTCCATGGTGGCCGCTCATGATACCGGTTACTGCGTCAGGCGCGTGCTGCCGTAGGCGCTTTCCTGGCGCAGCACGTGCGCATCGCGCACCCGCCGGGTGTAGCCCACGCGATCGAAGAACTCCAGGATCTGGATCGCGCGTTTCCTGCCCAGGCCGGTAGCGTCGCGGAACGCTGCGGCGTTCAAGCCTGCCGGCTGCGCCGTCAGGCCTTGCGCCAGCGCCGCCAGCCCGGCCACCTGATCGCGGTGATAAAACAGGTCCTTCACCACCTGGGCCACTTCGCCGCGCCGCAAGAGCTTGCGCAGCAGCTGCCGCACGCGGTCCTCGGGCTCGCCCAGCGTGCGGGCCAGGTCGCGCACCCAGGGCGGGTCGAAGGCGCCGGCTGCCAGCAGAGGCAGCAGGCGCTCAGCCAGCGCCGACTCATCGGGCGCCAGGGTCGCGGTATGGCCGGGCAGATGCAGCCAGGGGCCGTTGCGCACGATGCGGCCGTCGCGTTGCAGATCGTCCAGCACTGCGAGCCATAGCGCGTCCGGGCCGACGGGCATGGCCATGCGGCGCAAGCGCGGCCCGTCGGGCCCCGGCTCGTCGGGCGCGCCTTGGTGGAACGCCGCCAGCGCCTGCTCCACGCGGACCCGCAACGCGTCCCAATGGGCCGCAAGCATCAGGGTACGCGGCGCCTGCGGCGTGCGCGCCTCCAGCCACAGCGCGCCATGCGGCGCGGGGATTTCAGCCACGGGCCGGCCGGTCAGTCGCTGCAAGGCGTCTTCGTCCAGGCCCAGCGCGGCATGCTCCAGCACCGGATGCAGGCCGGCGCCGTCCAGCATGGACGACAACGCCTGCAGCCACTGCCTGCGCGCGGCGGAACGGCGCTTGCGGTCCGGCGCGTTCGGGTCCAGCACCCGGCCGCCGCCGACCGTGCGCGTGGCCTGCGCGTTGCGCACGATATAGCGGTCGCCCGGCATGACGCAGACCGGTTCGTCGAACACCAGCTGCACCCAGCCGGACTGCCCCGGCGCCAACGACTCCGCGCTCAGCGGCACCACATGCGCGACGTGGCGCGCCGCGCCGATGTGCACATGCAGCGGCGCCCAGGCGCGCACCGGCGCATCCGCGGAGTCCAGCAGCGTCAGCGCCACATCGACATGGCGCGACGGCAGGAAGCAGCGCGCGTCCGCGATCCAGTCGCCGCGGGCGATGGCGTTCTTGTCCATGCCCGCGAGATTCAAGGCGCAGCGCTGGCCGGCCGCGCCGGTCTCGCTGGGTTGGTTCTGGGCGTGGATGCTGCGCACCCGCACGCGCGCGCCGGCAGGCATCAACCGCAGGTCGGCCGTTTCGTCGCCGGCGCGGGCCAGCCCGGCATGGGCCGTGCCCGTCACCACCGTGCCGTGGCCGGCCAGCGTGAAAACCCGGTCGACGGCCAGCCGGAACAGGCCGGCGCCATCACGGCGGTGCATGGCCTGCGCCTGGGCGTCCAGGTGCGCTTTCAGTTCCGCCACGCCCGCATCGCCGGGCTGCGATGCGCACACGGCATACAGCGGCGCATTCTGCAGAAAGGTGCCAGCGGCAAGCTCCGCGATTTCGGCGCGCACCGCCTGCAGCCGCGCGGCGTCGGCGCGGTCGATCTTGGTCAGCGCCATCGCGCCGCGCGCCACGCCTAGCAAGGCCAGGATGGCCAGGTGCTCGCGCGTCTGTGGCATGACGCCGTCGTCCGCCGCCACCACCAGCAGGCCGAAATCGATGCCGCTGGCGCCAGCCGCCATGGTGTGCACCAGCTTCTCATGGCCAGGCACGTCGATGAAGCCCAGCACGTCGCCGTTGGGCAAGGGCGTGTAGGCGTAGCCCAGCTCGATCGAAATCCCGCGCGCCTTCTCTTCCTTGAGCCTGTCGGTGTCGACGCCGGTCAGCGCCCGCACCAGCGTGGTCTTGCCATGGTCGATATGGCCGGCGGTGCCGATGATCATGCCTGCTCCGCCAGATGCGCCAGCTGCGCGGCAAAGTCCGCTTCGTCGCGCGCTTCCAGGCAGCGCAGGTCCAGCCACAAGGCATCGTCGGCGATGCGGCCGATCACGGGCACGGGCAGGCGGCGCAGCCGCGTCTCCAGCTTGTCCAGATGGCGTCCCGCGCGGCCGATGCCGGTGTAGCGCACGGCCAGGCCGTAGCTGGGCAGCTGGTCCACCGGCAAGGCGCCGCTGCCGATCTGGCTGAACATGGGTACGGCTTCGACCGCGTACGGCTCGCCCGCCGCGTGCGACAGAGGACCGCGCAGACGTTCGGCCTGCGGCTGGATGTCGCGCTGCGGGCGGGTCAGCAGGCGCAGCGTGGTCAGCCGCTGGGCCAGGAATTCCGGCGCGCGATACAGGCCCAGCACCGGCTCCAGCGCCGCCAGCGTCAGCTTGCTGACGCGCAAGGCGCGTTTCAGCGGGTTTTTCTTGATCTTGCGGATCAAATCCTTGCTGCCCACCAGCAAGCCTGCCTGCGGACCACCCAGCAGCTTGTCGCCGCTGAAGGTGACCAGGTCGGCGCCGGCCGCGATGGTCTCGCGCACGGTATCTTCCTTCGGCAGGCCGAATTGCGTCAGGTCAACCAGCGTGCCGCTGCCCAGGTCCACGGTGGCCGGCAGGCCGCGCGCATGCGCCAGCGCCGCCACTTCGGCCACGCTCACGCTTTTAGTGAAACCGGTGACCGCGTAGTTGCTGCAATGCACCTTCATCAGCATCGCCGTGCGCGGGCCGATGGCGTTTTCGTAGTCGGCTGCGTGCGTGCGGTTGGTGGTGCCGACTTCGACCAGCTTGGCGCCGGCGCGCTTCATGATGTCGGGGATGCGGAACGCGCCGCCGATCTCGACCAGTTCGCCGCGCGACACCACCACTTCGCGCCGGTCGGCCAGCGCGTTCAACATCAGCAGCACGGCCGCGGCGTTGTTGTTGACGACGGTGGCGGCCTCGGCTCCCGTCAGTTCGCACAGCAGCTCGTCGATCAGGTCGTCGCGGTCGCCGCGTCCGCCGCTGTCCAGATCGAATTCCAGATTGGCGGGGCTGGTGAGTGCGCGCAACACCGAGGCCACCGCCTCGTCGGGCAGCAGCGCCCGGCCCAGATTGGTGTGGAGCACCGTGCCGGTCAGGTTGTACACCGCCCGCAGCCTAGGCTCGGCGGCGCGGGCCAGGGCTGCGGCCACGCGCGACGCCACGGCATCGGCATCGAGTTCCTGGCGCGGCAGCCCGCCGGCCAGCGCGCGTTCGCGCATCGCGTCCAGGTCGCGGCGCAGGGCCGCCACCACCTGGGTCCTGCCATGCTCATCCAGCGCGGCGCGCATGGCCGGCGCGTTCAGCAACCGGTCCAGGGAGGGAATGTCGGAGACTGCGGCCGCGCCGCCATCGGGCGTATGCGCAGCCATGCTATTCCTCCGATCCGTGCCACAGCAGCGGATTGCCGCTGGCCCGCGAATAGCCGGCCTCGCCGACCAGCACGTCCAGCATCAGACTGGCCAGGTCGTCGGCCACGGGCTCCACCTGCAGGTCCTTGTCCTGGTAGAAGATCTTGCGGTAGGTATGGCAGTGGTCGCAGGTTTCGGCCTTGATGGCGGGCGTGCGGCCTTCGATGGCCTGGTAGGCCACCGACTCCACGTCTTCGCAGTGCGAGCACTTCACCCGCACCATGTGCCATTGGGTCGCGCACAGGCTGCAGCACAGGTAGCGGTAGCCTTCGAACTGCCCGCCCACGCGCACCACGCTGGCCACCGGCAGGCTGGCGCACACCGGGCAAACGCCGAAGGGACTGGCGACCGGCAGCTGCTTTTCGTCGAAACGGCTGGCCAGGTCGGTCCAATAGACTTGCAGGGCCGCCATCACGAAGGGCGCCGCGGCGCCATCGACGCCCTGATCCTGTTCGGACAGCACAGCCTCGGCCAGATCCTCCAGCGACTCCGGGTTCTCGGCCAGTGCGCGGCGCAAGGTGGCGCAGACCTCGACGGCCTCGGCCGGCACGTCCTTGACGCCCGCCACGTGGTCTATCAGTTGGCCCAGTATGCCGCGCCACAGGGGATCGCGCGGCCAGCCCACCGCCTGCAGAGGCGGCATGCCATGCGCCTGCGCCAGCGAAATGCGTTCTTCGGACGCTTCGGGCACCGCGCAATCCTGCAAGGCGCGGTGCTGGGCGTCGACCAGATGCGCCATCAGCAGCAGGTAGTCGGCCACCGGGCTGTCCGCCGCCAACTGCCGCAGCCGGGCTGCGCGTGTAGCGAACACCGACCCGCGTTCCGGCAGGCTGACACGGGGGATGCGGTTGTGGTCTAGCGCTTCGATCTCGCCGCGCGGAAGAATTCGCTGCACTTGCGTCTCCAGATAAAAAAACACGGCTGCCAGCCTTCAAGGAGAAGGATAGCAGCCGTCGGGCGGGTACGTGAGGGCCGGGAGAAGGCCCCATTTGCCGCAGAGCAAGCGGCACGCACGCTGTGCGCGCACCGTGGGGGCCCCTTTTCCCGCCGGGCCGCGCCAAGGGAAAAGCGCCCCCTCGGGGGGCAGGAAGCGCACGCAGTGCGCGCGCCGTGGGGGCCCTTCTTCCCTTTTATTTTCGGATTTGCTCCCGGAACCAGGCGCGGTGATGCTTCCAGGCCCAACCCGCCGTCACATACCCGCGCAGCATCGCGGTCAAGGAGCCCTTGACCCAGATGGCCGCGTAGATGTGCACGATGATGGCGCAAATCAGCACCAGCGCGCTGACGGCATGCAGCACCGAGGCGGCGCGGATGACCCAGATCGGGAAATAAAACGCGAAGTACTCGCGCCAGATCACGATGCCGCTGACGAACAGGCCCAGCATGCACAGGATCAGCACATAGAACAGCAGCTTCTGGCCGGCGTTGTACTTGCCGACTTCGGGCAGCTTTTCCTCGCGGTTCTCGACCACGTCGTTCAGTTGCCGCATCCACTGACGATCCGCCTTCGTCATGAGGTTGTGCCGCCACATGTGGCCGGCGAACACGACGAAGCAGGCAAACATCACCACCCCGATGAAGGGATGCAGGATGCGCGTCCAGGGGCCACCTCCGAACAGGTTGGTCAGCCAGTACATGGACGGGTGGAACAGCGCAAGCCCGGACAGCGCCAACAGGATGAACGTGAAGGCGATGATCCAGTGGTTGGTGCGTTCGCCCGGCGTATAGCGCTTGATCCGGCGGTAGTGGCGGTCTTCACTCATGGCGCACCTCCTCTTCGGCACGGCGTTCGTCTTCCTCGGACACCTCGTTGCGGCCAACGCGGGCGTAGTGGAAGAAGCCCGCCAGCGCGGTCAGGGCCATCACGGCCACGCCCACGGGTTTGGACAGCCCCTTCCATAGCGAAACCATGGGGCTGATCTGCGGGTCCTTGGGCAGCCCGTGATACAGCCCCGGCTGGTCGGCGTGATGCAGCACATACATGACGTGGGTGCCGCCCACGCCCTGAGGGTCGTACAGGCCAGCCTTGTCGAAGCCGCGCGACTTGAGGTCGACGATCCGTTCCTCGGCGTGCTGCGTCATGTCTTCCTTGGTGCCGAAGACGATGGCGCCGGTGGGACAGGCCTTGACGCACGCCGGTTCCTGGCCGACGGCCACCCGGTCGGAACACAGGGTGCACTTGTACGCCTTGTGGTCCTTCTTGGAGATGCGCGGCACGTTGAAAGGACAGCCGGTGATGCAGTAGCCGCAGCCGATGCAGTTCTCTTCGTGGAAATCCACGATGCCGTTGGTGTACTGGATGATGGCGCCCGGCGAGGGACAGGCCTTCAGGCAGCCCGGGTCCTCGCAGTGCATGCAGCCGTCCTTGCGGATCAGCCATTCCAGGTCGCCTTGCGGATTCTCGTATTCGGAGAAGCGCATGACCGTCCAGGAATGTTCGGTCAGATCGGCCGGATTGTCATAGACGCCGACGTTGGTGCCGATCTCGTCGCGCAGATCGTTCCATTCCATACAGGCGCTTTGGCAGGCTTTGCAGCCGATGCACTTGGAGACGTCGATCAGCTTGGCCACCGAGCCCGTGATGGGTTCGCGGATGCCGGGCGGCGGCGTGGTGGTGGCGGAGCGCCGCTTGATGTCTAGGGATTGCATGGACATGTCGGTCTCCTTAGGCCTTCTCGACCTGCACCAGGAACGACTTGAATTCCGGTGTCTGGGAATTCCCGTCGCCCACGAACGGCGTCAGGGTGTTGGTGAGGAAGCCGGGTTTGGCCAGGCCCACGAAGCCCCAGTGGATGGGGATGCCCACGTGATGCACCGTCTTGCCCTCGACGGTCAGCGCGCGCAGGCGCTTGGTGACCAGTGCCACCGCCTTGATGTAGCCGCGGTTGGACGACACCTTCACGCGCGAACCGTTGGCGATGCCCAATTCCTTGGCCAGCGCCTCGCCGATCTCCACGAACTGCTCCGGCTGGAGGATCGCGTTGATGCGGACGTGCTTGGTCCAGTAGTGGAAGTGCTCCGTCAGGCGGTAGGTCGTGGCCACGTAGGGAAACTTGTCCACCGTGCCCATCGCGGCCAGGTCGTCCTTGAAGACCCGCGCGGCGGGATTGCTGGTGACCCCCTTGGCCTTCGGATACAGCGGGTTGTAGCCCAGCGGCGTCTCGAAGGGTTCGTAGTGCTCGGGGAACGGCCCTTCGGCCATGCCCGCCCGCGCGAAGAAGCGCGCCACGCCCTCGGGGTTCATGATGAACGGGCCCATGCCGCCGTCGGGATTCTCGTCGCCCTTGAAGTCGGGGATGTCGGCGCCGGTCCAGAACTTGCCGTTCCATGAAACCAGGCTGCGTCGCGGATCGAACGGCTTGCCCGTCAGGTCACAGGACGCGCGGTTGTACAGGACGCGGCGATTGGCCGGCCAGGCCCAGGCCCAGTTCAGGGTCTGGCCTATGCCGGTCGGATCGCTGTTGTCGCGCCGCGCCATCAGGTTGCCGCCGGGGCCCCAGGCGCCGGCGAAGATCCAACAGCCGCTGATGGTTGAGCCATCGTCGCGCAGTTCCGCGAAGCCGGCCAGTTGCTCGCCAGCCTTGCGCGTCACCTTGGACGGGTCCTTGGGATCCGTCAGCTCCACCAGCGCCTTGCCCGTGTATTCCTTGGCCAGCTCTTCCGCAGTGGGATTCTGCGGATTGGAGTACGGCCAGGACAGGTTGACGATGGGGTCGGGGTACTTGCCGCCTTCGTCCTGGTACATCTTGCGCAGGCGCGTGAACAGCAGCGCCATGATCTCGATGTCGCTCTTGGCCTCGCCCGGGGGCTCGGCGCCCTTCCAGTGCCATTGCAGCCAGCGGCCGGAGTTCACCAGCGTGCCGTCTTCCTCGGCGAAACAGGTGGTCGGCAGGCGGAAGACCTCGGTCTGGATCTTGGACGGGTCCACATCGTTGGCTTCGCCCGCGTTGCGCCAGAACTCGGAGGTCTCGGTGACCAGCGGGTCCATGATGACCAGGAACTTCAGCTTGGCGAAGCCGGCGTTCAGCTTGGCCTTGTTGGGCGCGGCGGCCAGGGGGTTGAAGCCCTGGGCGAGGTAGCCGTTCATCTTGCCCTGGAACATGAGCTCGTAGACCTGCAGCATGTCGTAGAGCTTGTCCAGCTTGGGCAGGTAATCGAAGGCCCAGTTGTTTTCGGCCGTGGCGGACTTGCCCCACCAGGCCTTCATCAGGCTGACGTGGAACTTGCTGTAGTTCTGCCAATAGCTCAGCTGGTTGGGCCGCAAGGGCTTCTGCGTGCGCGACTCGATGTACTTGCCGTAGTCCTGTTCGGGCTCGTTGGGCAGGGTCATGTAGCCGGGCAGCAGGTTCGACATCAGGCCCAGGTCGGTCAGGCCCTGGATGTTCGAGTGTCCGCGCAGCGCGTTCATGCCGCCGCCGGCGATGCCGATGTTGCCCAGCAGCAGCTGCACCATCGCGCCGGTGCGGATGATCTGCGAACCGATGGAATGCTGCGTCCAGCCCAGCGCGTAGAGGATGGTCGCGGCGCGGTTGGTGGTGGCGGTGGAAGCCAGCATCTCGCACACCTTCAGGAACTTGTCCTTGGGCGTGCCGCAGACGCGCTCGACCATTTCCTCGGTGTAGCGCGAGTAGTGCTTCTTCAGCAGCTGGTAGACGCTGCGCGGGTGCGCCAGCGTCGGATCGGTCTTGACGTAGCCGTCGTCGCCGCGCTCGTAGTCCCAGCTGGCCTTGTTGTAGGTGCGCTTCTCGGCGTCGTAGCCGGAATACAGGCCTGCGTCGAACGCGAAGTCTTCGCGCACGATGAAGGAAAAGTCCGTGTAGTTGCGCACGTACTCGTGCTGGATCTTGTCCTTATCCAGCAGATACTTGATGACGCCACCCAGGAAAATGATGTCGGTGCCGGTGCGTATGGGCGCGTAGAAGTCCGCCACGGATGCCGAGCGCGTGAAGCGCGGATCCACGACGATCAGCTTCGCCTTGTTATGGGCTTTGGCTTCCGTGACCCATTTGAACCCGCAAGGGTGGGCCTCGGCGGCATTGCCGCCCATGATCAGTACTACGTCCGCGTTCTTGATGTCGACCCAATGGTTCGTCATCGCTCCACGGCCAAACGTCGGGGCAAGACCTGCCACCGTCGGGCCATGTCAGACACGGGCTTGGTTATCGAACGCCAGTATCCCCATGCTGCGCACAGTCTTGTGCGTGATGTAGCCAACCTCGTTGCTGCTTGCCGAGGCCGCCAGCATGCCGGTGGTCAGCCACCGGTTGACGGTTTTGCCGTCCGCGGTCTTCTCGACGAAGTTCGCGTCGCGGTCGGCCTTCATGAGCTTGGTGATGCGGGTCAGGGCGTCGTCCCACGACATCCGTACCCACTTGTCCGAGCCTGGCGCCCGGTATTCCGGGTACTTCAGGCGGTTGGGGCTGTGGATGAAGTCGATCAGGGCAGCGCCCTTCGGACAGAGCGTGCCGCGGTTGACGGGGTGGTCCGGGTCGCCTTCGATGTGCATGATGCTGGCACGGGCGTTCTTGGAGCCGTCGCCCAAGCCGTACATCAGCAGTCCACAGGCGACCGAACAGTAGGGACAGGTGTTGCGCGTTTCAGTCATGCGCGCAAGCTTGTACTGGCGGACTTCTGCCATGGCCGTGCCGGGGGCAGCCCCCAGCAAAGCCAGGCTGGAGCCTGCCAGCGTCGCACCGGTCACCTTGAAGAACTGGCGGCGATTCATGTTGACCATGAAACACTCCTCTCCTGGTGAATGAAGAAAGCCTTAAGGCCGCCGAAACGAAAAGGCCCTACGACTTCCAAGGACATTTTCCCGAGTATAGGCTTTGCGCGACGGCCGCGCCATGAGATCAGTCCTAAGACTGGCCCGTCCTTATGTCTGAGATTTGGACGCCAAATCGGGTTTTTTCGCAGATTTTGGATGATCCCGCGGCTGCTACCATTCCCGGCTGCCTGGACTGGCCGGCAAGCTTCCCGCTGCGGGGACGCCGCGCCGGCCCGCTCTCCCTCTTTTCCCCCGCATGTCCGTAGGAGCGCCGATGCGCCGCCTTGTTGCCCTGGCCCTGTCTTTCGCCGCCGTCGCCGCGCTGGCGCCGGCCGCGCCCGTCCTGGCGGCGCCCTCCGCCCCGACCCCGGCCGCCGCCGCCACCGAAGCGGCCCACCAGGCGGCGATGGAAGGCTATCTCTACTTCTATCCGCTGGTCACGATGGACCTGACCCGCCGCCAGTTCACCCATCCGACGCGCGGCGCCGAAGGCGCCCCGGCCAATACCTTCCTGCACGGGCGCGCGCTGCCGCAGCCCGGCGCCGCCACGCCCTGGGCCAATCCCGACATGCTGCGCAGCGCCGCCTGGCTGGACCTGACGGCCGGGCCGGTGGTGCTATCAGTGCCGGATACCCAGGGCCGGCTCTACACGCTGACGCTGCTGGACATGTGGACCGACGTGTTCGCCACGCTGGGCAAGCGCAGCACCGGCACGGCCAAAGGCAATACCGTGATCGTGCCGCCGGGCTGGAACGGCGTGCTGCCCTCTGGCATGGCGCGCATCGACGCGCCTACCGCCTATGTCTGGGCCAAGAACCTGATCCAGACGGGCGGACCAGCGGACTACCCCGCGGTCCACGGCTTGCAGGACGGCTTCGTGCTGACGCCGCTGGCGCAATGGAATTTGCCCGCACAGGCGCAGCGGGTGAAATCCGATCCTTCCCTGAATTTGCGGATCCCCGTGCGCGAGCAGGTTGAATCCATGCCGACCGACGCCTACTTCGAGTACGCGGCCGAGCTGCTGCGCAAGAATCCGCCGCATCCCACCGACCAGCCAGTGCTGGCCAAGCTGCGCGGCGCGGGTCTCAGCGCCGGCCGGCCGTTCGACTTCGCTCAACTCGGCCACCCCGCCAAACAGGGCATGCGCCGCGGCCTGCGAACGGCGCGCGAGCGGATGACGGCCGCTGCCGGCGGCACGGTGCGCAGCGTGAACGGCTGGCACCAGGAAACCGCCAGCCTCGGCGTCTACGGCAATTCCTATCTGCGGCGCGCCCTGACGGCGCAAGCGCAGCCGGGCGCGGGCCTGCCCGAAGACCTGAGCGTGCTGCTGCTGGCCGCCGACAGCCAGGGCGCGCCGCTGGATGGCGCGCACGGCTACACGCTGCATTTCGAGAGCGGCCAGTTGCCGCCCGCCGCGGCGCTCTGGTCGCTGGCGGCCTACGACGCGCAAGGCATGCCGTTTGCCAATCCGCTGAGCCGCTACGCGCTGGGCGACCGCGATCCCCTGCGCTACAACGCCGACGGTTCGCTGGACCTGCGCATCAGCCACGCGCCCCCCGCGTCCGAGGAGCAGTCCAATTGGCTGCCCCTGCCCGCCGCCGGGCCGGCAAGCCTGCTGCTGCGCGTTTATGCGCCCGAGCCGGCGCTGCTGGATGGATTGTGGACGCCGCCCGCCCTGCTGCGTGACGTGCCGCCCGAAGAAACGGTGGAAGCGCCTGCGGAAAACACTGAAAAGACCCAGCCATGACAGTCGCCTGCCGCTACCATAGGTGTTTTATTCAAGATTGAACGACCGCCATGGACGAAGCCTTTAGCCACCAACTGTCGATGACCATCCTGATGACGCCGGACATGGCGAATTTCTCGGGAAATGTGCACGGCGGAACCATCCTCAAGTACCTGGACCAGGTGGCCTACGCCTGTGCCAGCCGGTACGCCGGCCAATATGTGGTGACCCTGTCCGTGGACCAGGTGGTGTTCCGCGAACCCATCCACGTCGGCGAACTGGTGACCTTCCTGGCAGCCGTGAACTACACCGGCCGCACCTCGATGGAAATCGGCATCAAGGTCGTCACCGAGGACATCCGCAAGAAACTGGTGCGCCACACCAACAGCTGTTACTTCACGATGGTGGCGGTGGATGAGCAGGGCGCGCCGACCGCGGTGCCGGCCCTGGAACCGCGCAACCTGGAAGAAAAGCAACGCATGGAAGCCGCCCGCCTGCGCCGTGAACTGCGCCAGGAAATGGAACGCCGGCACGGCGAGATCAAACGGGAAACCACGCACGACGGTCAGCCCTGAAACGGGCTTCCAGACCGATTCTCCAAAATAAAAACGAGCCCTACCGGGCTCGTTTTTATTTGCGCGTTTCCAACCGGGAAAGCGCGTGGGGCAGTTCTCAGGCGCGTTCCGCGGAAGCCGGCGGCGCCGGTGGCGCGGCGGCAGGCTCGCGGTCGCGGCCGACCATGCGCTTCAAGCCCAGCCACTGCTGCGACCAGAAGCTGCGGCCGTAATCGCGCCCGCCCAGTTCCGCCTGCTGGTCGTGGATGCCCGTGGGACCGTAGCCCACGCCGAAGCGGGCGGTGCGGAACAGCACGTCCCAGATGGGGAACAGCGCGCCGAAGTTGTAGCCGCCCACCGGCCCCGGCGAGGAGGCGTCATAGGCGATGGAGTGGTGATGGCGGTGAAAGCGCGGGCTGACCAGCAGGCGCTCGCCGATGGCGCCGAAATGCATGCGCAGGTTGGCGTGCGAGAAGCTCTGCGCCAGCTGGGTGATGGCCACCACCATGACGAACTGCGCGGGCGGCACGCCCACCAGCTGCGACACGAACACCACCAGCACGTCGCGCAGCATGTCGTCCAGCAGATGGTTGCGGTCGTCGCTCCAGATCGTCATCTGCCGCTGGCTGTGATGCACCGCATGCAGCGCCCAGAGCCAGCCGAAACGATGCTGGGCGCGATGGTAGAAGTAATCCACCGCGTCGAACAGCAGCAGGTAGATGATCAGGCTGACCCAGGCCTTGTCCGTGACGCCGGGCCAGTACTGGTCCAGCTGGAAGGCCGCGAAACCCCAGACGTGCAACTGGCCGAACACGCTGTCCCACAGCGGGTCCACGGTGAAGAACAGCAACAGGCGGAAGGCGCCCAGGCGGTGGATCAGCGTGTACAGCACGTCGATGCCGATCTGGCGGCGGTCGGTCACGGCCTCCACGGGGCGCAGGCGCTGCAAGGGGCCGAAAATCAGCACCAGCACCGCGATCTGCAGCAGGCCGACCAGCAGCCACATGGTGGCGTCGTAGCCGTCTTCGATGAAGTTGCTCATGCCCAAGTGGAACAGCGCGGGCTGAATCGCCGTTTCGAAGAGCCATTGCTGGCACTCTCCGAAGAATTGACTAAGCGTTTCCATGATCAATGATGAGTAGCGATCCAGTCGCGGTAGGACGGGTGCGTGTCCAAAGTAGCAAAACAATAGCCCTTGCGCTGCAAACCGACAATCAGCGGCTCCAGCACGGCCGGCGCCCAGGGGTCCTGGCGCGACCAGATGCCCAGATGGGCCAGCAGGATGTCGCCGGGCTTGATGGTGCGCAGCGCCTGATCCAGCAGACGGGCGTTGGGGTACTTATCGCTGGGCAGTTCATCGCCCAGGAAGCCGGCGGGCGCCCAGCCCACGTGCTCGAAGCCGCAGGCCTTGGCCGCCTTCAACAGCGCGGGCGAGGTCTTGCCGCCGGGCGCGCGGTAGATCGGCAGCATATTCTTGCCCGTCATCTGGTGGAAACGGGTGACGGAGCGCTTGATCTCGGCGCAATACTGCTCGGGTGTCCATTCGGCACGCTTGCCCGCGTCCGGACCGGCGCTGGGCTTGACGCGGAACTTGCCGCCGGGCAGGTCGGCCTGCCAATAGACGTGATCGTAGGTGTGCGAGCCGAAGACATGGCCTTCGGCCGCGCGCGCCTTCCACCACGGCGCCCACACGTCATCCAGGCTGGAGCCGTCGGTCAGGGTGCGCTCGTTGGCCAGGAAGAAGGTGACCTTGACGTTGTGGCGGGCCAGCACGTCGGCGATCAGCGGAGCCACGCCCATGTGGCCGGTATCGAAAGTCAGGTAGACCGGCTTGTCGCAGGTGGCGGGCGCGGCCGTTCCCAGGGCGGGAAAGGCCAGCGCGAGCATCACGGCCACGGCCACATGTCGTTTTGCCGGCAAGCGCTGCCCCTTGGGGGGCAGCAAGCCCGCGCAAGCGGGCGCGGCGTGGGGGCTCTTACCTCGTCGGAGCATGGTTCAAGGTCCAGACGCCGTGGGGGGACTTGCCCACTGGCACCTGATTGACCACCTTCTTCTGCTCAAGGTCCACCACGGTGAGCTTGCGGGCCCAGCGCGAGGTGACCAGCAGGGTCTTGCCGTCGGCCAGCACGTCCATGCAGTCCGGGCCGCCCGGCACCGGGAAGGTATCGGTGACGGCCAGCGTCTGCAGGTCGATGCGGCTGATGGAATTGGCTGTGCGGTTGCTGACGAACAGGTGGCGGTGGTCGCCCTGCGCGCGGAAAGCGTGGGCGCCCGCGGCGGTCTTGATGCGCGTCACCAGCTTGGCCGGGCCGTTGCTGACGTCGTAGGCCTCGACGTAGGAGTCGCCGGTCAGCGCCACCAGCAGGGTCTTCTGATCAGGCGTCAGGAACACGTCGGCCGGCGTCTTGCCCACCGACACCGTCCACTTCGGCGTCTGCGTGGCCAGGTCAATGGCGATGAGCTGATCGCTGTCCTGCAGCGTCACGTAGGCCGTGGTGCTGTTCTTGTCGATCATGATGTGGCTGGGCGTCTTGCCAGCCTGGATGCGCTTGACCAGCTTGAGGTCGAAGCCCTTTTCCAGCGGATGCCAGGAATAGATGTCGATGTGGTCCAGGCGGTTGGCGGCGGTCACGAACCACTTCATGTCCGGCGAAAACTGCAGCTGGTAGGGATCGACGATGCCGGTCAGCGTGCGCTGCACTTCGCCGGTCTTGGGATCCATCAGCGTGATCGAATCGCTGGTGGCGTTGGCCACCATGAGCGACTTTTCGTCGGGGGTCAGGTACAGGTGATGCGGCTCCTTGCCCGTGGGCACGCGCCGCAATTCCTTGTAGGTGACCGGATCAACGATGCTGACGTTGGCGTCCAGGGAGTTCAGGACGAAAATCGGGGCCGAGGCCGCCGCGGCGCTCAGCGCCATCCCTACGCCGAACAGGGCGTAGCGGACAAAATGCATGGGATTCAATTTCTAGGTCCGGCAAAGGGGTATCGGGCAGGGTCCCGGTGCTCGCCATTTTAGGCACAGCGCGCTGACAAAAGGGCGTCGCGCCACGCGATGCGGACAAACGGACACGCCTGTTGCGACCCAGCAACAGGCGTGCGCGGATTACTCCCCGAAAGCCGGAAAAATCATTTGGTGCCAACGGGTTGCGCGTCGGCGTCGGTCCAGGTTCCGGCACTGATATCGCGTTCCCGCAAGGCGGCGGCGCGCGCCGCGGACGAGGGTCCCAGGTCGGACTCGAGCACGCGCCCGTCGGGACCGATGACAAAGGTGTCTATGCCGGTCTGCCCGTAGCGGGCCGGCCAGGCGACGATGCGGTACGAACCGCCGTCGGCGCCCGGCATCACCTTGTACCGGTAGCCGTAATAGGCGTCGTCCAGCGGCACTTCCGGCCCCATGCTGAGCGCGTCCAAGCCGTAGGCCTGCTGCGGTGCGCCGGGTACTTCGGGCCAGTACAGGCCGTCGCGTTGTCCCGGACGGCTGACCAGGCGGCTCGCATAGCGCCCTTGGCCCACGCTGTCCTTGTAACGGCCCTGGGCCGCCTGCAACTCCCGCAGCGTCGCGATGGCGGTCAGTTCGTTGCGACCGATGGCGCGGCGGCGGATTTCCGCCGTGCCGGCCGCCGGGTCGAAACGCCAGCCCTGCCCGGCACGCACGATGGGTACGGGCAGAGTCCAGCCCGAATCCCCGACCGCCAGCCAGGAACGGCCGCCGTCGGCCACGATTTCGTGCTTGCGCGACCAGGCCGCCAGGAAACGGTAGATGTCGTCCTGCGCCACGCCACCCGGCACGATCTTCCGGTGATTCGGCCCCAGCACCTTGGCCAGACCGTCCAGGTCGCTGGTGGCCATGGCGTCGACGAAGGCGTCGGCGGCGGCCTGCGGGCTCGGATACAGGCTTTGCGCGGCGGCGGGGGCCGCGAGGCCCAGCGCCAGCAGCGACGCGGCGCCCAGCGCGCGCAAACGAGCAATGGTCATGAGAGTTCCCTTGTCCATGATGCTTATCTCCGGCCGCCGAAATGTCCGCCGCCGCCACCGCCGCGTCCGCCGCCGGCGTGGCCGCCCCCGCGCGCGCCGCCTCCGCCGCCGCGGTTCATCTCGCTGCGGCTGTGCTGCTGCCGCATCTGATCGCCGTTGCCGGCGCCGCTCAGCGCATTGGCGCTATTGGAAGCACGGCCCCTGTCGCGCGCGGCCGCTTCGTCCGCCCGCTGGCGCTGGGACGCGGCCTGGCGGTCCTGCGTCGACACGCTGGAGGAAGGCCGGTTGTGCTGCGCTTGTCCGCCGCCCTGGGTCCGGTCGCGGGCGCCCTGCCCGCCCTGTCCGCCTTGCGCGGCTCGCTGGCCTTGCCCTTGTCCTTGCCCACGGCCGGCTGCGACATCGCCCCTGCCGGCGGCGCCTTGGCCACGTCCCGCGGACGGTCCGGAATGGCCGGCAATGGATTGCCCGGTGCGACCCTCGAACGACTGCGCCGCGCGGTCACGGGCGGCATCGCGGGAACTGGCGGCCGGCGCCGCGCCCGGCGTACGGCCGCCCTGGCCCTGCGCCCGGCTCTGCACGCCGGCCTGGCGCTGGCTGTCGAAACGCTGCCGGCTGGCCTGGTCCGCATACGGGGTATTGCCGCGGTTGGCGGGATTGTGCTGCCAGTTGGTCCTGTTGTTGTTGATGTTGTTCCGGTCGATGCGCTGATTGACGTTGATGTTGTTGTAGCGGTTGACGTCGATATCGACGTCGTTATGTCCCCAGTCGAACCCGCCCCACATGGAGTTGACCGCGGCCACGCCCAGGCCGAAGCCTATGCCGGCCACCAGCGAGGTGGCGAACACCGAGCCCGGAGGCGGCGGATAGTAGTAAGGCGGATAGGAAGGATAGGCCCAGGCGCCGTAGACCACGGTCGGGTTGTAGCTGGGCACATACACCACCTGCGGATCGGCCGGCTCGATCACCACCACCGTCTTGTCGTTGGTGGTGTTGGAGGTGACCTTCTGCTGCGGCGTGCTCTTCAGGTTGCCGGCCTTCTGCGCCTGGACCCGCAGCCGCTGGACCGAGTCCATGACAGCGTCGGGTTGCGCCAGGAAGGCGTCGCCCACGGACTTCACCCAGTCCGGCTGGCGGCCCATCATGTCCATGACCGAAGGGAACGCCACCAGGGATTTGACGCTGGGATCCCAGGCCTCGCCTTCGACAGCCTTGACGGCCTGGTCGCCGGATTCCGAGGTGTGCGCGGCCGACCACTTGGCGGCCGCCGCGACATCGTCGGGGTAGGTCGCCCCCATGAGGATTTGCGAGAGCAGCGAATCCGGATACAGCGCCACGGGCGCCATCAGCTGATCCAGTTGCGCGTTGTCCAGCTTGGTCTGCGCCGTGGCGGGGAAGCAGGCAACCAGCCCCAGGCATAACCAGCCGATGAACCATTGTTGCAGTCGACGCATTTTCCGTTCTCCGTGAATCGCAAAGCATGCTGCCACAAGCCAGGAGGAAACTGCCGGATATCGCGCTGACAATATATGCCTAACGCCGACGCAGGGGAAGCGCCGGCGCGGATCTGTTCCGGTTCACAGTTTGGCGACGGAAACCTCGGTCGCCTTGACGAAGGCCAGCACCTCGGTGCCGACCTGCAAGTCCAGTTCCTTGACCGACCGGGTGGTGATGACCGAGGTCACGATGCCGGCCGGCGTATCCACGTCCACCTCGGACACCACCGGGCCCAGAATGATTTCCTTGATCTTGCCGCGGAACTGGTTGCGGGCGTTGATGGATTGAATGCTCATGGGTGTTGCTCCTGGTGTATGGGGCGGCGCCATGCCGCCCCTGCGTGAATCACGGGGTGCGGCCTCAGACCGCGAGCCGCAGATGCCGGATCTGGATGACGGGCGCCAGCGGCCGATCGGCGTCTGGCGTGTCTTGCTGGCGCAGCGCGGCGCGCAGCACGCGGGCCTCCAGCGCGGCGAACGCGGCCGAACCGCGCCCGCGTGGATGCGCGAGGCCGACACGCTCGTCCAGCACCAAGCCGCCTTCGTCCAGCACCAGGATGCGATCCGCCAGCGCCACGGCCTCGGCCACGTCGTGGGTCGCCAGCACGGCGGTAAAGCCCTGCTGGCGCCAGAGGTCAGCCAGCAGCCGCTGCGCCTCGATGCGGCTCAGCGCGTCCAGCCCCTCGAAAGGCTCGTCCAGCAACAGCAGGCCGGGGCGGCGCGCCAAGGCCCGGGCCAGCGCCACGCGCTGACGCTGGGCCTCGGACAGCTGCGCGGGCCAGTCGCCGCCGTGGCCGTCCAGACCCACCTGCCGCAACGCATCTGCCGCCTGCGCGGTGCCGGGCAGGCCCAGAGCCACGTTGTGCAGCACGGTCTTCCAGGGCAGCAGGCGCGCGTCCGGCAGCAGGAGGCGCACACGGCTGTCGGGCGCCCAGTTGGGAAAGTTGTCGAACAGCAGCGGCGAGCGGCCCGGCTCTCCGCCCTGCTCGCCGCTGGGCGCAAGCTGGCCGGCCAGCAACTGCAGCAAGGTGCTTTTGCCGCTGCCGGCGCGCCCGACCACCGCCACGAACTCGCCGGCCGCAATCTCCAGGTCCAGCGCCTGCAGTGCAATGCGGTCGCCATAGCGCTTGGCGAGCTTGCGCAAGGTCACGCGCAGCGCAGCTTGCGGTGCAGGCTCGGACGCTTCGTCCGGCTCCGTCCGCTCGCGCACGTCCAGGTGCTGCAACAGTTCAAACTCATTGGGATTGATGAACATCATCGCGGCCTCCAGCGCAGCAGCCAGCGCTCGAGCGCGCTTACCAGCGCCCCCGAGCCCAGGCTGAGGCCCGCGTACAGCGCGATCCCCAGCAACAGCGTCGCCGCGCCCGGAGGAACGCTGTCCAACAGCGGCAGCCTGCCCGGGCCCGCCGGCGTCGCGTAGAGTTCCAGCGCTATCAAGGTCAGCCATAAAAGTCCCAGCCCCTGCCGCAGGCCCGTCAGGATGAACGGCAACGCGCCCGGCAGCAGCACATGCCGATAAAGAGACCAGCCGTCCAAATCGTGCGAACGGCCGGCCGCGACCAGCGCCGGGTCCACCGCGCGTATGCCGCGCACCGTCTGGTATAGAAGCGGCGCAAGCAGGCTCAGCGGCGGCAGCATTCGCCTGGCCGTCTCGCCGCTGCCCAGCCACAGCGCCGCCAGCAGCGCGGGCGCGAGCCAGCGCAGGATCGCCGTGTCGGGATGGGCCTGGGCGTGGCGCATGGGTCACACGCTGAAGCCGCCCGCAAGCGCGAGCCGGCCCAGGTCGTAGGATTGATTGAGAAAAGCGCCGCGCGGCAGCACCTGCTCGGACAGGCGCTCCACCGAATCCTCCAGCCGCCGCCGCGCCTCGGCATCGATCTCGCCCACGCCGAATTCATCCACGTGGACCTGCGCATCGGTGGCATAGACGCCCGCCAGGATGTGGCGCGCGCCCAGCGCGGACAGCACGGGCTTCAGGCCATATTCCAGCGCCAGCAGATGCGCGGGGCTGCCGCCCGTGGCGATGGGCAGCACTACCTTGCCCGCCAGGGCCTTGGGATCCAGCAAATCGAGCACCGCCTTCAAGCCGCCGGAAAACGAAGCCTGATAGACCGGCGTGGAAATCAGCACCGCATCCGCCGCAGCTACCCGCGCGCGCAGCGTATTGGCCGCGGCGCTGGCGTAGTTGCCTTCTATCAGTTCTTCGGCCGGGATGTCGCGCAAGCCCAGCTCGCCGACGCCCAGGCCCCGCGACTGCAGGATCCCGGCAGCGTGCCGCAGCAGCACCGAGGAACGGGAGCGTTGCGACGGACTGCCCGCTATGGCAAGTACGCGGGCATAAGCCTGGCGGCGTGGCGATGACATGGAAGTTCGTTTCCGGAAGTAGGTTCAAGGCGTCGAACCGATTCTGTCATCGCCGCGCGGCGCGGAAAAATACTTAGTCGATATGAGGTTATGTTGCAGTCCGGGTTCGGCTTCTTTTGGAAATATGCGCGGCGGGCCGCCCGGGAACCTCGTCCGTATGCAGGACTGGATTGCGCCTGACGGCGAGCCTATACTGGATTGGCGAGTTGCTCCCTATTCCTTTCCCTAAAGGAGAGGCAACATGTATAAGCACCTGCTCGTCGCCGTGGACGGCTCCCTGCTGTCCGAATCGGCTTTCAAGCGCGCTCTTGTTTTCGCCAAGGAAATGGGAGCCACCATCACGCTCATCCGCGCCATCCCGGAGGACCATCTGCTGGTCTACCAGGCCGAAATGCTGGGCACCACGCAGGCGCAGCATACCGACCAGGCGCGCAAGAACGCGCAAACCTACCTGGACAACCTGGAAATGGAAGCGCGCCACGCGCTGGTGCCATGCAACGCCGTCGTCACGGTCAACGACCACCCCCACGAGGCCATCGTCGAAGCGGCGCAGAACCAGGGCTGCGACCTGATCATCATGGGTTCGCACGGCCGCCATGGCATGACGGGCTTTCTGCTGGGCAGCGAAACCCAGCGCGTGCTGGCGCGCACGCGCCTGCCGGTGCTGGTGTACCGCTAAGCAGGCATGCGTGGCCGCTCAGGCGGCGGCCAGCGCGTGCTGGAAGGTGAAGCTGTCGGAATACATGTGGTCCAGACTGGCGCCGCGCGCGGCCAGGAGGCTCTTGGCTTCGCGGATCATTTCCGGCGCGCCGCACAGGTAGAAAGCGTGCTCGGACAGATCCTGATGGTCCTCCAGGACCGCCTGCTGCACGTGGCCGCGGCGGCCCTGCCAATCCGCGCCCGCGCGCGACAGTACCGGCACGAAGTTGAACTCGTACAGTCTTCCCGCCCAGCTTTCGATCACCTCGCGCAGATAAAGGTCGGCCTCGGTGCGCATGCCCCAGTAAAGCGTGACGGGCGGGCAGTCTTCGTTGTCCAGTAGCGATTCCAGAATGGCCTTGATGGGCGCAATGCCCGTGCCGGTGGCCATCATGATGAGCGGCCGCCAGTCTTCCTCGTGATAGCTGAACACGCCCAGAGGAGCTTCGATCTCCACGCCGGCGCCGGCCTGCGCCTGGCTCAGCCACTGGTCGGTGTAGCGCCCGCCGGGGATGCGGCGCACGTGGAAATCCACCAGGCTGCCGGTGGGCGCCGAGGCCATGGAAAAGCTGCGCGTTTCGCCGTCGGGCAGCACCACGTTCATGTACTGGCCCGGCACGTAATCCAGGCCCTCTTCCGGCAGCGCCAAGGTCAGGTGGATGACGTCGTCGCAATACTTTTCGATGCAGTGGATGGTGGCCGGCAGGCGGCGCGGTTCCGGAAACGACTGCCGGCTGCTGGCCACGCTGATGCAAAGATCGCCCAGGGGCCGGGCCTGGCAGGCCAGCGCATAGCCTTCGGCCGCCTCCTCCGGCGTCAGGGCCATGGGGAACTCTTCGTAGTCCACGGCGCCGGACTCCAGTTTGATGCGGCAGGTGCCGCAGCCGCCGAAGGTGCACTCGTGCGGCAGCTTCACCGCCGAGCGCTCGGCGGCCTGCAGCACGGACTCGCCTTCTTCGACCTGGAACGACTCGTCGGTTTGCAGGATATGCACGCGGTATGCCATGGCCGGCCTCGCTTATTTCTTGATATCCGCCTCGACCAGCACTTTCATGCCGCGCGGCTCCAGCAGCGTCGCCAGGGCCGCCAACGCGGCCAGGCCGGCCTTGGTGTCCTGTTCGCCGTTGCCGCCGCTCAGGCCCACGCCGCCGATCACCTCGTTGTTCACCACGATGGGAAAGCCGCCGACGAATACGGCGAACTTGCCATCGAAGCTCCACTGGATGCCGAAGGCTTCGTTGCCGGGCAGCGCCGGACCATTGGGCGGGGTGTTGAACAAATGCGTGGAACGCTTGTGCCCGGCCGCCGTGAAGGCCTTGTTCCAGGCGATTTGCGGGCCGGTGATGCGGGCGCCGTCCATGCGTTCCAGCGCAATGGGATAGCCGCCGTCGTCGACGATGCAGATCGTCTCCAGCACGCCGATCTCTTCCGATTTGGCGATGGCCGCGCGCACCATCACGCGCGCTTCTTCAAGTTCCAGACGATAGACCTGCTTCATGGGTATGACCTCTTCTGCTTGAAATTGGGGGCCGCGACCTTAGCCGGCGCGGTAGACAGTCTTGATCTGCGTGTAGAACTCCAGCCCCACGCGTCCCGATTCGCGGAACGTGGAGGTGCTGGAATGCTTGAGCCCGCCGAACGGCGCGTTGATCAGATTGCCGGTGGTGGTCCGGTTGATCTTGACCGTTCCGGCCTGGATGTCGCGGGCAAAGCGGTGCGCGTAGCGCGCATCGGTGGTGGCAATGGCGGCCGACAGGCCGTATTCGGTGTCGTTGGCCTTGGAGATGGCGTCTTCGTAGCCGTCCACCTCGATCAGCGCGATCACGGGCCCGAAGATCTCTTCCCGGGCGATGCGCATCTGCTGCGTAACGTCGGTGAACAACGCCGGCGACACGTAATAGCCGCGCTCGAATCCGGCTCCCGTCAGGCGCTCGCCGCCGTACAGATGGGTGGCCTCCTGCTTGCCGACGGCCACATAGCCCAGCACGTTGTCCAGCTGCTTGGCGGTGGCCAGCGGCCCCAGGTCGAAGTTGCCGTCCAGGCCGTTGCCTATGGTCAGCGCCTTGATGCGGGCCAGCAGCTTGTCGGTGTAGGCCTGGCGCACGCGCTTGTCGACCAGCACCCGGCTGGTGCCGGTGCAGGCCTGGCCGCTCAGCGAGAAGCCGCCCTTCACCGCCAAGTCCACGGCACGGTCCAGGTCGGCGTCCGCCAGCACGATCAGGGGATTTTTGCCGCCCAGCTCCATCTGCGTGCGGGTGGTCAGGCCGGCGGTCCGGTGGATCTGTTCACCCGCGGCGGTGGAGCCGGTGAAGGAAATCGCCCGCACCGCGCGCGCGCCGGTAATGGCCTCGCCCACCGCGCCGGCCGGACCGGTCAGGAAGTTCAGCACTCCGGCCGGCAAGCCGGCCTGCACGAAAGCCTCGGCCAGCCGGTAGCCCGACATGGGCGCGTCGGACGAGGGCTTGAACACCACGGTGTTGCCCGCGATGAGCGCCGGGGCGATCTTGCGGGCGGGAATGGAAATGGGAAAGTTCCAGGGGGAAATCACCGTCACCACACCCAGCGGTTCGCGCTGACTGTAGACCACCATGTCCGGATCGTCGTTGGGATAGGTTTCGCCCGTGAACGACTGTCCTTCCACCGCGTAGAAACGGATCGTCTGCGCCGAGCGCAGTACCTCGTCCTTGGCCAGGTTCAGGCTCTTGCCCTCTTCCCGGGTCAATTCGCGCGCGATGTCGTTGGCGTGGTCTTCCAGGTGCTGGGCCGCGCGGAACAGGATGGCGGCGCGCTTGGAAATCGGCGTATCGCGCCAACCGGCAAAGGCGGCTTCGGCGGCGGCCACCGCCTGGCGCGCATCCTCGGCGTCCGAGACCTGGAAACGGCCGACGATGTCGGCGGTATCGGCCGGGTTGATATTCGGCGCCGTCTTGCCGGTGCCGCTGGGCATCCAGCTGCCGCCGATGTGATTCAGGAATGTTTGCTGCGAGAGATCGTCCACGGGAGCGCTTCCTTGGTCTGCGCCCGGCTGGCCGCGAGTGCCTGAGCGGGCTGGCTTACTTGTGAACATTGTATACTTTAATCAATATGGATCGATACGTGTAAACCCCTGCCCCAGATCGGCCCCGCCCTTGGAAAAAAGGGTCCCCGCAGGGACCCCAAAGCAGCGCCACAAACAGGACTCAACTCCAGATCAGCACCGCGCAGATCGTCGAGACGAACAGCGCCAGCAGCACCGGCAACAGCAGGGCGCGCACCAGCGACAACACGTTCACCCGCGCGAAGCCTGCCACCGCGATCAGCGAGGACCAGGCGATCAGCGTGCCGCCCCCGGTCCAGACCGCGCCCATCTGGCCCACGGCCGCCAGCGTCGCCGGGTCCACGCCCACCACCGGGCCCAGGGCGCCCGACAGCGTGCCGGTCAGGGGCAAACCGGCAAAGCCGGAACCGTCGATGCCGGTGATCATGCCGACCAGCAGCACGCCAAAGGCCACCAGGAAATGGTTTTCCGGGATCAGGTGCTGCCCGGCCGAAATCACCTCGAACAACAGCCCGGGCGCCTGCGCCTGCGGTACGCCCAGGATCTGCGCGGCGGTTTCGTTGGCGCCCACGAAAAAGAAGCCGGCGATCGGCAGCACCGAGCCCATGGCTTTGAAGGCGAACACGAAGCCGTCGGTGACATGCTCCGGACAGACGTCCAGCATCTTGCGCGGGCCTTCCGCGGCCAGGGTCACCAGCATCATCACCACGAACGCCACGCCGCCCACCAGCGCCGCCGCGTCGCCGCCGCGCAGCGCGGGCAGGGACGGGAACAGGCGCGGCAGCACCATGACGGCGATCACCGCCAGGAACGCCAGCGGCGTCACGACCGCGAAGGTCTTGGACCAGCGCACGCGGCGGCGCTCCTCGTCGCTCAGGGCCGGACCGCTGGGCAGGGAGGGATCCGCGCCCATGGTGCCGCGGGCCAGTTCGGCCTTGTCGAAGGAGCCGGACTGCTCGATGCGCGCCAGGCTGCCGTCCTGCGCGCGGGCTTGCCAGGCGGACAGCAGCGCCGCGTCGGCCGGCACGATGTGTTTGCGGATCAGCAGGTAGGCGACCACCAGCGCCACCCCGCCGGTGATCAGCGACAGCACCAGCGCGCGGTCCGCGACCACGGCGGCGCTGACCGCCGCCCCCGCCGCCTTGGCGCTGATGCTGGGCGCCACGCCGATCACATAGTCCGAGGACAAGGCCATGCCCTGGCCGGCGATGGCAATGGCCATGGCGCCCGCCAGCGGCGGCAGGCCTGCCGCGATGGCCGCGGGCAGCAGGATGGCGGACACCAGCGGCACCGCCGGCGTGGGCCAGAAGAACAGCGAGATCACATAAGTACAGAGGGCGATGATCAGGAAGGACGAATGCCCGCCCCGCATGACGCGGCGAAACGGCTGCACCATGCGCACGTCCGCCTGCAGGGTCTTCAGCGCATTGAGCAACGCCGTCATGAAGGTGATCACCAGAAAGATGTTGAACAGCTCCTTGGCCGCCACGAAGCTGGCCGAGAAGATGCCTATCAGGGCGCTGATCGGATTGCCCGTGATGGCAAGCACCACCAGAAAGGTGCCGATGACCGACGGCACCACCACATTGGCCCGCAGGATCATCGTCAGGATGATGGCGGCCACGCTGATTAGGTACATCCAGTGAGCAGCGTTGAGCACTACGTCCGCTTGCATGTGCTATTCCCCTTGTATGCGTGGCTGTCGTATCACCACATTCGGTATACTATATTTCGTTTGTAGCCATACCAATCGAAATATGCAGCGCCTAGGGAAAGCGATAATTCTGAAAAATCCATGAATACCGCCGGAAAATCAGGGGATTACCCTAGTTTTTGAAACCCCTTATGAAATTCGGAAAATTCATAGATAGACTATCGTATACATTTAAAGAACAAATCCAGGCATGACATCCTCCCTGCCGTACCCCGATCTCATCCAGTACGCCACCATGGCCGCCGTGGTGTTCGGCGCCGCGATCGCGCAGGGCGTGGGCGGCGTGGGTTTCGCCATGTTCGCCGCGCCGGTGGCGGCCATGTTCTTCCCCCAGTTGGCGCCGGGGCCGCTGCTGACGCTGGGCGGCTTCATTTCGCTCCTGACCGCGCTGCGCGAGCGCGCCGCCATCGACTGGCCTTCGGTGTCCTACGCGCTGGCCGGCCGGGCCGTCGGCACGCTGATCGCCATCTACGCCATGACGCGTTTCGCGCCGCAGGCGCTGGGCGTGCTGTTCGCCGCCTTGATCCTGGTGGCCGTGGCGCTGAGCGCGGCGGGCCTGCACTTTTCCGCCACGCCTGGGCGCGTGTCCGGCGCGGGCGTGGCCTCGGGCATCATGGGCACCATGACCTCGGTGGGCGCGCCGCCCATCGCCATCGTGATGCAGCATGCGGCGCCGCCGCGCCTGCGCGCCACGCTGGGCATGGTGCTGTTCCTGGGCTCGATCTTCTCGCTGGCGATGCTGGCCTGGGCCAAGCGCTACACGGGCTATCACGCCGGGCTGGCGCTCAGCCTGGCGCCTTTCCTGCTGGCCGGTTTTGCGGTCTCCAACCGGTTGCGCCACCGCCTGCCGCCGCGCGCCGTGCGTGCCGTGCTGTTGGCGGTATGCGCCTTGGGCGCGCTGGGCGTGCTGGCCAAGGCTTTTTGGGGACACTGATGCGGTTCGCCCCCAAAGCCACGCAGCTACACCCGGTAATACAATGGAGACTGTATCCATTAAGCCGAACCTGCTCGCCATGACAACCTCACCCGTCAGCCCGCAAGCCGCAGAAACGCAGCACTCCGCCCCGCTGAAGATCGGCGAGCAGCATCCGCAGTTGTTTGCCGTCATCCGCGACAAGCTGCGCGAACGCATCCTGAGCGGCGAATTCACGCCCGGCGATCGCCTGGTCGAAGGCCGCCTGTCCGAAGAAATGGGCGTGTCGCGCATCCCGGTGCGCGAGGCGCTGCGCGCCCTGGCCGCCGAAGGCCTGGTGACCATCGAGCCGCGCCGCGGCGCGTCCGTATCAGTGCTGTCCGACGCGGTCGCCTACGACATGGTGGAAGTGCGCGCCACGCTGGAAGGCCTGAACGCCAAGCTCGCGGCGCAACGCCGCGACGAGAAAACCGTTGAACGCCTGCAGGCTTTCCTGCGCGAAGGCACCGAGGCCGCCCGCAGCGAGCAGCTGGACAAGTTCCTGGCGCTGAACTCCCAGTTCCACGAAATGCTGGCCACCATCGGCGGCAATGTGGTGCTGACCGACCTGATGCGTTCGCTGCGCGACCGCACGGCGCTGCTGTTCGCGCCCAGCAACATGCTGCGCGCCAAACAGAACTGGGACGAGCATTCCCAGATCCTCAATGCCGTCATCGCCGGCAACGGCGACCTGGCCGCGCTGCTGGCCAGCCAGCACGTGCACAACGCCGCCAAGGCTTATACGGAAGCACAGCAGCAGCCGCACGCATCGGTGGCCTGAGCCGGCCGCGCACGAGCCAGCCGAGGCCCGCCGCGTCCTGGCGGGCAGCCGCCCTCAAGTCGCCGCTTCGACAGGATCCGACGCCGCGCCGACCACCACGCCCTTGCCGTTCTGGACCACCCACGAGACCTTCACGTCGCCATTGACGAAGGTCTGGCAGGCCATGCGGTAGCCGGCCTCGAAGTCCTCCGGGCGCAGATGCTTGCGTTCTTTCGGCTTGATGGCGTCGGTGTTCTCCAGCCCTTCCTCGATGCGGCACTTGCAGGTGCCGCACAGGCCGCCCCCGCACTTGAAGGGGATGCCGCCCTTTTCCTTGAGCGATACGCGCAGCAGATTGCTGTTCTCGGGCGCGGTGGCGACCATGCCGCCATTGGAAATGAATGTGATCTGGACCATATTGTTCAATGCTCCGCTGCGACCGCGCCCGGGCGCAGCGTCAAAGTCGATTCCATGCTGCCAAAGCGCGTCAGGTGGGCGAGTTCCTTGCGGGCTGCTTCAACCGACGCGAACCTTTCCAGGAATTTGGAAGGCACGCGGTTCACCACGTAGGGCGGAGTTTCCTCGGTGACGACCAGCTTGGTGTCGCCATGCAGGCGGGCGATGCAGTAGACCGCCAGCGCACGGCCGTAGAAGGCGTAGTCGTAGGTTTCCAGGATGTCCACCGCACCCTGGTCCGCTTCCGTGCGGAACACGCCAGGCTTGCTGGTCAATATGACGTACACCGGGTCCATCGCCGCTATGCCTCCAGGTCCTGAACCAGCTCGATGTCGCTGGTAAGCCAGAGCTGGCACGCCAGCCGGTAGCCCTGGTCGATCCGCTCGCCCAGCTGCTTCTTTTCCTTCCAGTTGACCGGCGGCAAATGCTCGGCCCCGGCCAGCACGCGGCAGGCGCACTTGGCGCACTTGCCCATGCCGCACTCGTAGCGCAGATGCGGATACGGAAACTGCTTGATGCCGGCCCGCACCACCAGGTTGGTGTTGTCCTTCACCACGTCGGTGTAGGTCTGGCCGCCCTTATGAAACACGATGGTAGGCATGGGTTTTCTGCTCTGGGATCTGCGGGCCGGGGCCGTCCGGCACAAGGTTCCGGACGGCCCCGCCATATGCTCAGGCCGCAAGGCCCAGTTCGGGCAGCGCGATTTCCTGCTGCACGTAGTCGGTGTAGAGCGCGGTCGTGTACAGCAACCGCATCTGGGCGCCGATCTCGCAGATCTTCAGGCAGCGCTGCTGCAGGTCCACCGTGTTGGCGTGCTCCAGCACGATCTGATAGCCGCGTTCGCCGTGGATTTCGTCGGACACGATATGCAGGTCGAAGAATTCCACTTCCTCGTCGGTAAAGCCGTACTTCTCGCGCAGGGTCGGGGTCTGCTTGCGGTAGATCGACGGCACTTGCGATTCCAGGCCCACCACCAGTCCGGCCACCGCCACGATGGGATCCTCGCGCATGGCTACGGCGTAGCACCAGCTTTGCAGGGCGCGCGTGGTGGGCGACATGTTGTCGGGGTTGACGACCCGTTCGCGGGTGGTGCCGCAGGCTTCGGCAAAACGGATCAGCAGATCCGTGTGGCGGTCGCCGCCGATTTCCTCTTCATACATATTGGCCAGCAGGAAGTCCTTGGCCTCGGTGTAGGAGTCGGGCGTGCGGGCGTACAGGTAGCCCAGGTAATCGGCGAACGGACCCACATAGTGGTAGTGGTTCTCGGCCCAGCGCTGCAGATGCTGGCGGCTGAGCTTGCCCTCTGCCCAGGCGATGGAAAAGGGCGAGGCGTTGGCGCTCTTGCCCTTGATCGCGTTTTCCAACGCGGTACGGAATTCATCTCGGTTCATCAGTTCAGCCATGACGCGCTCCAGGTCCAGTGGTGAAGACTCCAGGCTGGTCTTAGCCCGGGCATGATGAACATTGTATACCGTCTACTATTTTGAACTGCTAGGGCAATCCCGAAGATCGATCAGAGCTTGCTCAATAAACAGGGACAGTATTTATGGATCAATGACTTGGCGTGCAGGCACGGTGGTTGCCCGGATGAGCGCATGTAGGTACAATGAATACACTTTCAATGCAATACGGAAATACCATGAATACCCGCCACCCCCTGGGAGACGCCCCGATCGGCCAACAACTGCTGACGCACTACGCCCGCCGCGACGCCGTGCGCCATGCCACTCCGCTGTTTCCTTCGTCCTGGGCCGAGCTCTTCGCGCCGTTCCGCAATGCCCGGCTGCAACCGCTGCGCGCGGCCAAGCCCACCGCGCGCGCGCATGACGACGCGCCGGTCTGCCAGGCAGGCTGATTCCCGGGTGGATAGCCTGGCGCTCGCGGCCAGGCGGAAAGACGAAAAGCGCTCAGGCGCCGCGCAACGCGGCGCCCCGCCGCCGGTTCCAGGCGGCCAACGCCAGCACCAGCACGAATCCCAGCGTGTAGGCCAGCATGTCCCACCAATCGGGCACGCTGCCCAGGACGATGCGCAATAGCGGCTGCTCCAGCCGCCAACCGAAATGCCGGGCCAGGTATTGGCCCAGTTCCACCGCATAGCCGGTGAACAGCGCGGCCAGCGCCAACGGCAGCACATCCGCGCGGATGAAGCTGCGATACACCAGATAGGCCCAGCCCACCGCCACCACGTCGCCCACGAAGCCACGCAGCAAGGGATAGGGCGCGCCCAGGGTGGCGATCAGCGCTTCCAGCGCGGTTACGGCCAGTAGCGCAGCGAAGGCGCGCTTGTTGAATGTCAGGATCATCGAAGCGAAAAACGCGGAAATTGGAATGGGCAGCGCGGACGTTAACGCATTTGTCAGGCCGTGGCGCGTAGCCTCGTGTGAATGCGCCGGGGGCAGGGCGCTGACAAGAACGAGGAGACACCTAGATGAGCACATTCGACCCGAATGGGCGCCGGCGCTTCCTGCGCCAGGCCTGTACGCTGGGCGCGACCGGCACACTGGCCGGCCATGCGCTGACCAGCCTGGCGGCGCCGGCCACCGTCACCCTGCCGTTCGCCAATGGCGAGCGCGAGTTGATCGCCTATCCGCAAAAACGGCCCCTGATCCGCCAGACCTCGCGCCCGCCGCAGCTGGAAACGCCGTTCTCGGTTTTCAACGGAAACGTCATCACGCCCAACGACGCCTTCTTCGTGCGCTATCACCTGGGCAACATCCCTACGGCGATCGACCTGAACACCTACCGCATCAAAGTCAGCGGCCTGGTCGACAAGCCCCTGGACCTGTCGCTGGCCGATCTGAAGCAGCAATTCGGCAAGCCGGTGGAACTGGTGGCGGTCACCCAGTGCTCGGGCAACAGCCGCGGCTTCTTCTTGCCACGCGTGGGCGGCGGGCAGTCGGGCAACGGCGCCATGGGCAATGCCCGCTGGCTGGGCATCCCGCTCAAGCGCGTCCTGGAAAAAGCCGGCATCCGCGCCGATGCGCGCCAGATCTCGTTCGAAGGCCTGGACCGGCCGGTGCTGCCCGGCACGCCCGAGTTCGTCAAGGCGCTGGATGTCGCCCACGCGCTGGACGGCGAGGTCATGCTGGCCTACGCCATGAACGGCGCCGACCTGCCCATGCTCAACGGCTATCCCGTGCGCCTGGTGGTGCCGGGGTACTACGGCACCTACTGGGTCAAGCACCTGGCCGACATCAAAGTGCTGGACAAGGAATTCGACGGCTTCTGGATGCAGAAGGCCTATCGCATCCCCGACAACGATTGCGCCTGCACGCCGCCGGGCAAGGCCCCGGAAAAGACCCGCCCCATCGGCCGCTACAACGTGCGCAGCTTCATCACCAGCCTGAGCGCGGGCGCGCGCGTCGCCCGCGGCAAGCCGGTGCAGGTGCGCGGCATCGCCTTCGACGGCGGCAAGGGCATACGCGAGGTCCAGTTCTCGTCCGACGACGGCAAGACTTGGCAGGCCGCCAAGCTGGGAAAGGACCTGGGCCGCTATTCCTTCCGCGAATGGCATGCCGACTTCACGCCCAAGGCCGCCGGCGACTACACACTGAAGGTCCGCGCCACCAACATGGCCGGCGACACCCAGCCGCTGGACCCGCTGTGGAACCCGGCCGGCTACATGCGCAACGTGGTCGAAGCCGTCCGCGTCACCGCCGCCTGAGGAGAGCGCCATGAACCGCCATTTCCGTCGCTGCCTGCCGGCGCTCGCGCTGGCCTGCGCCTGTCTGTCCCCGGCCGCCCAGGCCCTGGAAATCAAGCTGCCCCAGGAAACCGCCACGCTGCATCCCGGCACGGGCGCGGGCGCGCAGCACGCCGCCCTGTGCCTGATGTGCCATTCGGTCGACTACGTGTCGTCCCAGCCGCCCATGCCCCTGGGCTTCTGGGATGCCGAGGTCAAGAAGATGGTGGGCACCTACGGCGCCCCCATCCCCGCCGACCAGGTTCCGCTGATCGTGGAGTACCTGAATCAGGCTTATCCGCCGGCCCCGGCTGCGGCTCCCGCCGCCAAGCAGTAGGCGGCAAACAGCAAGCTCCCTGGGCGGCGCGCGGCCGCTCTGAGGAGCCGTGCGCGCTCCCATCGATCACCGGCTTAGGCGTACCATTACCCGACCCAGACCACGCCCGACAGGAGCGCCCACCCGGCGCGCCGGAAGAACTCCATGCTGCAACCCGTTTCGGCCAACACCGATCTGCCCGCGGACGCGCCGGCCGCTCCCGCCCCCGTGCTGCAGGTGAGCACGCTATCCCCCTTCGCATTTCCGGCTTTCCGCATCATCTGGATCGCCAACCTGTTCGCCAACCTGGGCACCTGGGCGCAATCCGTCGCCGCCGCGTGGATCATCACCACCGAGCAGAGCAGCCCGCTGATGGTCGCCATGATCCAGGTAGCCGCCGCCTTCCCGCTGGTGGCGCTGTCCATCCTGACCGGAGTGCTGGCCGACAACTACGACCGCCGCAAGGTCATGCTGACCGGCATGCTGCTGGAACTGGCGGGTGGCGTCTTCATCACCATCCTGGCCTTCGCCGGGCTGCTGCATCCCATCACGCTGATCGCGTCCGTCTTCTGTATTGCCATCGGCAGCGCCATCGTCACGCCGGCCTGGCAGGCCGCCGTCGGCGAGCAGGTGCCGCGCGCCCACGTCGGCAGCGCGGTGCTGCTGAACAGCGTCAACTTCAACGTGGCGCGCGCGGTCGGGCCGGCCATCGGCGGCCTGCTGCTGGGCGCCATGGGCGCGCCCTGGGTGTTCCTGCTGAACTGCTTCTGCTATGGCGGCCTGATCTGGGCCATCTGGCGCTGGAGGCGCGACCTGCCGTTGCGCCGCCTGCCGCCCGAGGGCATCCTGGAAGGCGTGGTGGCGGCGCTGCGCTACACCCAGCATTCCACCGTGACCCGCGTCGTAATGCTGCGGTCCTTCGCTTTCGGGCTGTCCGCCAGCGCGTTGTGGGCATTGCTGCCGCTGCTGGCCCATGAACATGAAGGCGGCAGCGCCCTGCTGTACGGCTACATGCTGGGCGCGCTGGGACTGGGCGCCATCCTCGGCAGCGCCTTCGTGCGGCGGGTGCAGGCCGCCTGGGGCGCGGGCGGCCTGGTCAGCGTGGCCGCCGCGCTGCTGGCCGCCTGCCTGCTGGCGCTGGGCCTGACCGGCACCTTGTGGGTGGCCTTTCCGGCGCTGCTGCTGTCGGGCAGCTGCTGGATCGGGGTGCTGGCCACCTACAACACCACCGTCCAGATGCTGGTGCCGGACTGGGTCAAGGCGCGCGCGCTGGCGCTGTACCAGACGGCCATCTTCGGCGGCCTGGCGGCCGGGTCCTTCATGTGGGGCCACTTCGCCGGCACCATGGGCGTTTCCGGCGCTCTGGCCACCGCCGGCATCATGCTGGGCATCACCGTCGCGCTCATGTATCGCTCGCGCCTGCCCGAACACCTGGACACCTCGTCGCTGGCGCGCGCCGACAGCACCGAGCCGACCATGGCCGCGGCCGGCTTCAATACGCAGCACGGTGCGGTGCTGGTTGCGGTCGAGTACCTGATCGAGAAGGACAAGCTGTCCGCGCTGATCGGCGCGGCGCATCCGCTGCGGCTCATGCGGCTGCGCAACGGCGCGCAGCAGTGGCAGCTGTTCCGCGACCTGGAGCGCGAGGGCGTCTGGCGCGAAGTGTTCCTGGTGGAAAGCTGGATGCAATACCTGCGCATGATCGACCGCATGACGCTGGAGGACAAGATGGTGCTGGACAAGGTGCGCGCGCTGCATGCCGGCGACAAGCCGCCGGTGGTGTCGCGTAACGTCAGCTATCTGGCGATGAACGAGGCGCAGGGCTTTTCGCTGCGACGCGACCCGGAGTCCCTGTAGCCGGCCGCGCCCGCCAGGCCTGGGCGCGTTCCGCCCAAGCCTGATGGACGGCGTCCATGTTACGCGCCAGGGTGGCCGCATCGCCAAACCTCACCCGCGAGCCCTGCAAGCGCAGTTGCGCGACAACCTCTTCGGATTCGAGCGCCTGCGCCACCTGCTGCTGCAATTGCCCGACGCGGGCCGGCGCCACGCCGCGCGGCGCGAACAGGCCGGCCACGCCGCCGCGCTCCAGCCCGGCCACGCCTTGTTCGGCGAAGGTGGCAACGTCAGCCACATCCGGATGCCGGGCGGAACCCGAGATCGCCAGGAGACGCAGCCGCCCTGCACGCACAGGGTCCAGCAATTCGGCCAGGGAGGTCAGGCCCAGCGCCAGATAACCTCCCTGCAGATCAGTCACCAGCGGCGCGCCGCCCCGGTATGGGATCGCAGTCGCCACCACGCCCAGATGAGCATCCAGCAATTCCAGGGCAAGCTCCGGCACACTGCCGGGCGCCGGCACCCCCACGAACAGCGCATCCTGGTGCGCGCGCAGGTCGTTCAGGCTGCGCAGAGGCGAATCCGCCCTGACCGCCAGCGCCATGGCGGCTTGGTCCGTCATCTGCGCCACGGCGGCGAAGTCGCCCGGCGAGGCATAACCGGCCTGCTTCGCAATATGCGGCACGATGGCCAGCGCGTGGTCATTGGTGAACAGCAGGGTGTGTCCATCCGGCCGCGCGGCCAACAGCTCCTGCGCCGCCAGCATGCCGCCCGCGCCGGGCCGGTTCTCGACCAGCACGACTTCGCCCAGGCCGGCCTCCAGCTGCCGCGCCAGCAGACGGGCGATCACATCCACCCCGCCGCCGGGCGGGAAGCCGACCAGGATGCGCGTCAAGGGCGTGGCGCGCAAACGCCCTGCCAATGCGACGCCCAGGGCGCCCAGCGCGAACGCCGGCAGGAGCCTGCGGCGGCGCCGGGATACGGCAAATTGCATGTTCGATGACTCCTTGCGGGCGCGGACCGGCTCCGCGCAAGGCGGCAGGATAAGGAGAAAAATCCCGCAAGGAAAGCCGGTTGCTCCGGAGGCCCGCCAGCCGCGTTTCTTAACACGTTCTAGAATCAGTGATCGCGGCGCGCCGGCCCTCTGCCCGGACGCCTAGCCCCCAGTGGTCCTGCACATGCTCTCGTTTTCCCGTCATACCGTCTACCCGGCCGGCGTCGGCCTGCCGGCTTCCGAACGCCCGGGCGCGCTCCTCGCCGTCATGCTGGCGCTATGCATGGCCAGCCTGGACACCGCCATCGCCAACACGGCGCTGCCCACGATTGCGCGCGACCTGCAGGCCAGCGACGCGGGCTCAATCTGGATCGTCAGCGGCTATCAACTGGCCATGGTGGCGGGCCTGCTGCCGGCCGCCGCGCTGGGCGAGATCCTGGGCCACCGGCGCGTCTACATCGTGGGGCTGGCCATCTTCATCCTGTCCTCGCTGGCCAGCGGCTTGGCGCCGTCGCTGCCCACGCTGGTGACGGCGCGGGTGCTGCAAGGCCTGGGCGCGGCCGGCGTCATGAGCGTCAACGGCGCCCTGCTGCGCTTCATCTACCCCTCGCGCCTGCTGGGCCGCGGCCTGGGCCTGAACGCCATGGTGGTGGGCATCGCCTTCGCGGCAGGGCCCACCGTAGCCTCGACCATCCTGCTGCTGGGATCCTGGCACTGGCTGTTCCTGATCAACGTGCCCATCGGCCTGCTGGCGTTCGCGCTGGGCCTGCGCAAGCTGCCCGAAACCGTGCGCGCGCCGCATCGCTTCGACGGGCTGGCAGCGGCGCTATGCGCCCTGACGCTGGGCTTGTTCGTACTGGGCGCGAACGAACTGGCGCACGCCGCCCCCCTGCCGCGCGTAGCGCTGGAATGGGGCGTCGCCGCGGCCAGCCTGTGGCTGCTGATGCGCCGGCAGGCGGGCCATCCCGCGCCCATCCTGGCGGTGGACCTGCTGCGCCGGCCCTTGTTCGCCTTGTCCGCCGCCACCGCCGTCTGCGCCTTCGCAGCCCAGGCGCTGGCTTTCGTGTCGCTGCCGTTCATGCTTCAGACCATGCTGGGCTACAGCCAGGTGCAGACCGGCTTTCTCATCACGCCCTGGGCGGTGGTGGTGGCGATCATGGCGCCCATCGCCGGGCGGCTGTCCGACCGCTATGCGGCCGGCACCCTGGGTGGCGTGGGTCTGGCGCTGCTGGCGCTGGGCCTCGCCCTGCTGGCGCTGATGCCCACCGCGCCCTCGGTCTGGGACATCTGCTGGCGCATGGCCATCTGCGGTGCCGGATTCGGCTTCTTCCAATCGCCCAACCTGCGCGCCATCATGATGTCAGCGCCGGCCTCGCGAGCCGGCGGCGCCAGCGGCATGATAGGAACGGTGCGGCTCTTGGGACAGTCCTCGGGCGCGGCCCTGGTGGCCGCCTGTTTCAATGTTTCCAGCACCCACGGCGCCATCGCCGCGCTGTGGCTGGGTTGCGGCTGCGCCGCGCTGGCCTGCGTCGCCAGCTTTTCTCGGCTGCGCTTTGACGCGACCGAGCCGGCGCAGGCCGGCTCGACGCGCTAGCGCCGCGCTACTCCCGGACGTAGCACGGATATAGCGACTGCTGCGCGCGCGAGCGGGCCGGATTCACCTCGATCGCCACGATGGATTCGGTATCGCTGGATTGCGCCAAGGGTTCGCCATCGGGCTGGAAGGCGAACGCCGTTCCACCGAACACCTGTCCCGACGCCGTGCGCCCCGCGCGGTTCGAACTGACCACATAGCAGCCCGACACCAGCGCCGCCATGGCGCCCGCCGTCAGCCAACGGCGCGTTGACGCGCTGCTGGCGCGCGGCGCCACGATCAACTCCGCGCCCGCACGCCCATAGGCGCGTGCGCGCTCGTTGAACATCAGTTCGGTGCACAGCTGCACCCCCAGGCGTATGCCGCCCACCTCGAACACCTCGAACCCGTCGAAGGCGGAATGGAACCAGGTCGCTTCGAAGTAGCCCGGTTCCTCCGGGAAGTACTGTTTGTGATGCAAGCGCGTGTAGCGGCCGTCCTGCAAGGCGAACGCCTCGTTGGCCAGCCGCGCACCCGCATGCACGGGCCGCGACGACACGATGGCCGGCACCTTCAGCGCCGCCAGCGCGTCCAGGCCGGCCTCATGGATGCGCACCGAATCCGCCGCGCGAGCGGCGTCGTACGCCGGGTCCGCCGCCAGCCAGGGACCAAAGGGCATTTCATTGGTGACCAACAAGTCCGGAGCCAACTCGCCGATGCGTTCGGCCATGCCTTCCCAAGTTGCGCCCTTGGGCTCCAGATCGACAGGCCCTTCCATCATGCATATCCGCATAGCCACACCCAATCCGATCGCGCGCCCCGGGATGGGCGCGTCATGCACGCATGGTAGACCGCCTGTCGCGGTTGCGAACGCGGACCGGCTCAAGCCGTCCGTTGCGGGCGCGATCCTGTCCGGATCTGCCTGGGTCAGGCCAGCGTTGCGGCGTCGACCAGCGCACCGTGCCGGACCACCCGCTTGGGCAGGTCGCCGCCTATCCAGTAGGCCAGCTCGGATGGGTGCTGCACTTCCCAGGCGACGAAGTCCGCGTACTTGCCCGCTTCCAGCGTGCCATGCGTGGCCTGCAGGCCCAGCGCCTTCGCCGCGTGCGTGGTCGCCCCGGCCAGCGCCTCTTCGGGCGTCAACCGGAACAGCGTGCAGGCCATGCTCAACATCAGCCGAAGCGACAGCACGGGCGACGTGCCGGGATTCAGGTCGCTGGAGATGGCGATGGGCACGCCATGGCGGCGCAACAGCTCAATGGGAGGAAGCTTGGTCTCGCGCAGGGCGTAGAACGCGCCGGGCAGCAGCACCGCCACCGTCCCGGCCCCCGCCATCGCCAGCACATCGCTTTCGGTCAAGTGTTCGAGATGGTCCGCCGACCAGGCGCCATAGCGTGCGGCCAGGGTCGCGCCGTGCAGCGGCGACAACTGTTCGGCGTGCAACTTCACGGGCAGGCCCAGTTCGCGCGCGGCCTGGAACACCCGCTCGACCTGGTCCGGCGTGAATGCCAGATGCTCGCAGAACGCATCCACCGCATCGATCAGGCCCTCGGCCGCCAATACCGGCAGCATGCGGCGCGCGACTTCGTCGATGTAGTCGTCCGCGCGCCCAGCGTATTCCGGCGGCAGCGCGTGCGCGGCCAGACAGGTCGCGCTGACGGTCAGCGGCAGCATCTGGCCCAGGCGCCTCGCCACCCTGAGCATCTTGCGCTCGTTGGGCAAGTCCAGTCCGTAGCCGGACTTCACCTCCAGCGTGGTCACGCCGTCGCGCATCAGGTGCAAGGCCCGCAGGCGCGCGCTGGCGTAGAGCTCGTCCTCGCTGGCGGCGCGGGTGGCGCGCACGGTGCTGGCGATGCCGCCGCCTTGCGCGGCAATGGTCGAGTAGTCCACGCCTTGCAGGCGCTGCTCGAACTCCTGGCTGCGGTTGCCGCCGAACACCAGATGGGTGTGGCAGTCGATCAGGCCGGGCGTAAGCCAGGCACCGCCCAGGTCGTGCTCGCGCGCCGCGTCGGCCGATGGCAATTGCGCCTCGGGGCCGATCCACTCGATGCGGTCATCCCGCGTCACCACCGCGGCCCGTTCGATCACGGAATACTGGCCCTGGGCCATGGTGGCCGCGTGGCAATTGCGCCAGACCTGTCTCATGCATTTACTCCTGTTGCGCGCCGGCTTCAAAGACTGGGCAGCAGGCCCGCCGGCACCAGCGCCGTCAGCCCGCGCGCTGCGATAAGCTGGCTGGCCGCCTCGATGTCGGGCGCGAAGAACCGGTCCCGCTCGTAGTGCGCCACTTTCTCGCGCAACAGGCTGCGGGCGCGCTCCAGCTTGGGCGCGGTCTTCAGGCCCTGGCGGAAATCCAGGCCCTGGCAGGCGCCGAGCCACTCGATCGCCAGGATGTCGCGCACGTTCTCGGCCATGGGCCAGAGCCGCTTGCCGGCATTGGGCGCCATGGACACATGGTCTTCCTGGTTGGCCGAGGTGGGCAGACTGTCCACGCTGGCGGGGTGCGCCAGCGCCTTATTGTCGCTGGCCAGCGCCGCCGCAGTCACCTGGGCGATCATGAAGCCCGAGTTGACGCCGCCGTTGCTCACCAGGAACGGCGGCAGTTGCGACATGTGTTTGTCCATCATCAACGAGATGCGGCGTTCCGACAGCGCGCCAATCTCGGCCAGCGCCAGCGCCAGATTATCGGCCACCAGCGCCACCGGTTCGGCATGGAAGTTGCCCCCCGAAACCACGTCTCCCTGCTCCGCGAACACCAGCGGATTGTCGGAGACCGCATTGGACTCGATCGCCAGCACCTGCGCCACATGGCGTATCTGCGTCAGGCAGGCTCCCATCACCTGCGGCTGGCAACGCAGCGAATAGGGATCCTGCACCTTGTCGCAGTTCACGTGCGAATGGCCGACCTCGCTGTCCTCGGTCAACAAGTCGCGGTACACGGCGGCCACGTCGATCTGGCCTGGCTGACCGCGCGCGGCGTGGATGCGGGCGTCGAACGGCGCGCGCGAGGCCAGCATGGCCTCCACGCTGAGGCTGCCGCAAACCAGCGCAGCCGCCAACAGGTCCTCGGCCTCGAACAGGCCGCGCAGCGCATAGGCCGTCGAAACCTGGGTGCCGTTGAGCAGCGCCAGGCCTTCCTTGGCCGCCAGCGTCAGGGGCTCCAGCCCCGCCTGGGCCAGCGCTTCGCGCGCGGGCAGCCAGGCGCCGCGATGGCGCGCCTTGCTCTCGCCCAGCAACAGCAGCGACATATGGGCCAGCGGCGCGAGGTCACCCGACGCGCCCACCGATCCCTTCAACGGAATATGCGGATAGACCTCGGCATTGACCAGCGCTATCAGCGCGTCGATGACCTTGCGGCGGATGCCCGAATAGCCTCGCGCCAGGCTGTTGATCTTCAGCACCATGATCAGCCGCACCATCGCGTCGTCCAGCGCCTCGCCGACCCCGGCCGCGTGCGACAGCACCAACGAACTCTGCAAGGACTCCAGGTCCTCGCGGGCGATCCGGGTGGTGGCCAGCAGGCCGAAGCCGGTGTTGATGCCGTAGGCCGTGCGGCCTTCGGCGATGATGCGCTCGACGCAGGCCACGCTGGCCTCGATAGGCCCGGCCGCTGCCGGGTCCAGCGTCACGTGCGCCGGCTGTTGATAGACGCGCCGCAAGTCGGCCAGCGTCATGAGGCCGGGTTTCAGATGCAATTCCATTGTGGGTCTCCTAGGCACGTTCCGGCGTCATGGCGTGGGGGTCGATATCGGCGCGCGGGCGGCGCCGCGATGTTGTGGCGGGGCTTCCCGGCGCGCGAACAGGTAATACAGGATGCTGGGTACGACCAGTCCGATGATCCACGAGATATCCACCCCGCCCAGGCGCTCGACCATCGGACCAGTGTAGAGCTTGGTGGAAATGAAGGGCATCTGCACCAACACCCCGAACACGTAGACCAGGATGCCCGGCCAGTTCCAGCGGCCATAGCGGCCGTCAGGATCCGACAGTGCCGCTACGTCGTATTGCCCGCGGCTGACGAAGTAATAGTCCACCAGGTTGACCGCGCTCCATGGCACGAAGAACGCCAGCAGAAAGAGGATGAAGGACTTGAACGCGTTCAGGAAGGAATGCTGCCCGATCAACGCCACGGCCGTGGCCGCGGCGACGATGACCAGCACCAGCAGCGCGCGCTGCCGGCGGGAAATCTCCACATGCCCGCGAAAGCCGCTGGCGATGGTCGCGATGCACATGAAGCTGCCATACGAGTTCAACGTGGAAATCGTGACCTTGCCGAAGGCGATGGTGAAGTACAGCAACGCCGCCATGGTTCCCGTGCCGCCCAGTCCCACGATGTAGGCAACCTCGCGCCCGGCGAACTGGCCGGCCGCCATGGCCGCGGCCAGCACACCCAGCACCATGGCGATCTGCGCGCCCAGCACGGAACCCAGACCCACCGCCAGGAAGGTCTTGAAGGAAGAGGTCCGGCTCGGCAGGTAGCGCGAGTAATCCGCAACATAGGGGCCGTAGGCGATCTGCCACGAGGCCGCCAGGGACACCGCCAGCAGGAAGGAGCTCCAGGTGAAATGGCGGATCTGCAACAGCTGACCCACATCGCCCAGCGCGATCACCCGGCTGAAAAGGTAAAAGAAGGCGATGATGCCCAGCACGGTCGCGATGCGCCCGATGATGTGGATCACCTGGTAGCCAAACAACGTCGCCGCCACGATCACCGCCGCGAAGATCAGGATGCCGACGGTATCGCTCACGCCGAATAACTGGCCCAGGGCCTGCCCCGACAGCACCGTACCCGTGGCCGTGAATCCCAGATACATCAGGCACACCAGCACGATGGGTATGGCCGCGCCATAGACGCCGAACTGCACCCGGCTGGAGATCATCTGTGGCAATCCCAGCTTGGGTCCCTGGGCCGCGTGCAGCGCCATGACGCCGCCACCGAGCACCTGCCCGACGAACAGCCCGATCAGCGACCAGAATACGTCTCCGCCCAGCACCACGGCCAGCGCCCCGGTGATGATGGCAGTGATCTGCAGATTGGCGCCCATCCATAGCGTGAACTGGCTGTAGAGCTTGCCGTGGCGCTCGTCTTCGGGAATGAAATCTATCGAGCGCCGCTCGATGAGCGGCCCTCTTGCTGCCTGGCTGTCCTGAGTCATCGTGTTGTCTCGGTCATGGCTAGTCTACGGTCGCGGGCGCAACAGCAACCCGCTGGTATGGGCGGCTTCGTATCAGCGCTTGCCCGCAAGCATGGGCAGGTTCAGGCCCTGCTCCTTGGCGCACTCGATGGCCTCTTCGTAGCCGGCGTCGGCATGGCGCATGACGCCCGTGCCCGGATCGTTGGTCAACACGCGGCCAATGCGCGCAGCGGCCTCGTCCGTGCCGTCGCACACGATGACCATGCCGGCATGCTGCGAGAAGCCCATGCCCACGCCGCCGCCATGGTGCAGCGACACCCAGGTGGCGCCGCTGGCGGTGTTCAGCAGCGCATTCAGCAGGGGCCAGTCGGACACGGCGTCCGAGCCGTCGCGCATGGATTCGGTTTCCCGGTTGGGGCTGGCGACGGAGCCGGAATCCAGGTGATCGCGGCCGATGACGATGGGCGCCGACAGCTCGCCCGAGCGCACCATTTCATTGAACGCCAGGCCCAGCTTGGCGCGCTGGCCCAGGCCCACCCAGCAGATGCGCGCCGGCAAGCCCTGGAAGCTGATGCGCTCACGCGCCATGTCCAGCCAGCGGTGCAGGTGGGCGTCGTCGGGGATCAGCTCCTTGACCTTGGCGTCGGTCTTGTAGATGTCCTGCGGATCGCCCGACAGCGCGGCCCAGCGGAACGGGCCTACGCCGCGGCAGAACAGCGGCCGGATGTAAGCGGGCACAAAGCCCGGGAAATCGAACGCGTCCGACACGCCTTCTTCCTTGGCCATCTGGCGGATGTTGTTGCCGTAGTCGAAGGTGGGGATGCCCTGGCGCTGGAACGCCAGCATGGCCTGCACGTGCACGGCCATCGATTGCTTGGCGGCCTTGATGACAGCGGCCGGTTCGCGCTTGGCGCGGGCGCGGTAGTCCTGCCAGGTCCAGCCCACCGGCAGATAGCCGTTCAGCGGATCGTGCGCGCTGGTCTGGTCCGTGACCATATCGGGGCGCACGCCGCGGCGCACCAGTTCAGGGAGTACCTCGGCGGCGTTGCCGCACAGGGCGATGGAGACGGCGCGGCCTTCCTGCGTGTACTTGGCGATGCGCGCCAGCGCGTCGTCCAGGTCGCGGGCCTGCTCGTCCACGTAGCGGGTGCGCAGGCGGAAGTCGATGCTGGCCTGCTGGCATTCGATGTTCAGCGAGCAGGCGCCGGCCAGCGTGGCCGCCAACGGTTGCGCGCCGCCCATGCCGCCCAGGCCCGCGGTCAGCACCCAACGGCCTTTGAGGTTGCCGTCGTAGTGCTGGCGGCCCGCCTCGACAAAGGTCTCGTAGGTGCCCTGCACGATGCCCTGGCTGCCAATGTAGATCCAGCTGCCCGCGGTCATCTGCCCGTACATGGCCAGGCCTTTGGCGTCCAGTTCGTTGAAGTGTTCCCAGGTGGCCCAATGGGGCACCAGATTGGAATTGGCGATCAGCACGCGCGGCGCATTGGCGTGGGTCTTGAAGACCCCAACGGGCTTGCCCGACTGCACCAGCAGGGTTTCGTCCTCGTTCAGGTTCTTGAGCGACTCGACGATCTTGTCGTAGCAGTCCCAGTCGCGGGCGGCGCGGCCGATGCCGCCATAGACCACCAGTTCCTTGGGGTTCTCGGCCACGTCGGGGTCCAGATTGTTCATCAGCATGCGCAAGGGGGCTTCGGTCAGCCAGCTCTTGGCGTTCAGTTGCTTGCCGCGCGGTGCGCGGATGACGACATCGCGGTATCGGTTCGAATTTTCCAAGAGGCTCTCCTTGATCGGTTCGGCTGCGCGCCTGATGCGCACGCTTCGGTTACCGCCATCATAGGATGCCTATGCTTGTATATACAAGTTTATAAGACCAATACCGGACTAGGGATTTCCCGAATAAGGGGCGCCGGAACGACAAGCGTCCTGATTTTTTGAGGGTCGAAAAAAAAGGCCACCCGCGGCGGCCTCGGAGGGATCAGGCGGCGCGCGGCAATAGTTCGATCACGCAGGCATCCAGCGCAGCTTCGCCTTCCAGGCGGTACTCCACCAAACCGTCCGCCGGCTCGGCATGCAGGCAGTCGTAGCGCGAGGGCAGCGCGTGCGCCGTGCCATTGACGCCAATGGACAGAGAGCCGCCGGCGTTCAGCACCAGCACGTGGCGCGCGGCGCTGTGAAAGGTCCACGGTCCCGCGCCCGCCACCCATTGCAGCCGGGCATGCCAGCGCGCCGGCGCGTAGATCAGGTTGAAGTCGCGTATGGGTCCGTCCAGCAAACGGCACTGCACCTGCGCATCGCCCGCGAAGGCATAGGGCTGGCGCGGCACCAGCGGCGCCTGTCCGCTTCCGTCCACGGTCAGCTGTATGCCCCGCCCCTCCAGCACGGTGATGATGCGCTGATAGCCAGTAAACGCCGAAAAGCCGCCGTCCTGGGCCACATCGGCGATGGACAGGCGCCAATCGAACGCAGCGGCGCTGCCGCCCGGGTTGCAGGCGACTTCCTGCGTGGTGCCGCCGCCGTTGCGCCAGGGCATGCGCGGATAGTCGGCGGCGCGGTAAAGATGGACTTCAGGTTGCGTCATGAGGTGAACTTGCCTTCCAGGCGATGCCGGGAACCAGGGTGGATCAAACGGGCCAGGGTAACGGCATGGTCGCCGGACCAGGTGCGGCGGCTGATCAGCAGACAGGGCTCATCGCGCTCGATCTGCAGCAGCTGGCATTCGCGCGGCTTGGCCAGGATGGCCTCGACCACATGTTCGCCTTCGCTCAGCGGCGCCACGCGTGTCAGGTATTCGTATGGGGTGCTTTGCGTGAAGTCCTGCTTGAGATAGTCCGGCGCCAACCGCACATTCACATAGCGATCCTCCAGCTGGATCGGCACGTCGTCTTCATAGTGGACGATGATCGAGTGATACACCGGCTGCCCGGCGCGGATGTCCAGCGCCAGCGCCTGTTCCGCGCCCGCGGGCTCCTCGGCCAGCCGGACCACGCGGCTGTGGTGGCGATGCTTGCGCGCCGCGATCTCGTCGGCAATGTTGTTGACGGCGAACAGCGCCGAGCGCGCCTTGGGCTGGGCCACGAAGGTGCCCACGCCCTGCATGCGCACCAGCAGCCCCTCGGCCGTCAACTCGCGCAGGGCGCGGTTGATGGTCATGCGGCTGAACCCCAACTCATCCACCAGTTCGCTTTCCGAGGGTACCCGGTAGTGTTCCGGCCATGCGCCGCTGCGGATCTGCTGCGCGATCATCTGCTTGACCTGCGCATAGAGCGGAGCAGGGGGAGCATTGGCTTGGATGGGCAATTTGGGAGGGTTCGAGGCCACGGAAAATCCTGTAGTGCGGCGCGGGGCGGCCGGTAGCGGACAGCGCCTAGTATAGACAGGTACAGATTGCTTGCGCCGCGGCGGCGCGCGAGCCGCAGCCGCTGGCGGCCCTAGGCATGGACCGCCGCGCCGGAGTATGTTGGTAGACGGGAGTCGCCAGATTCCCTATACTCCCCCCCTGTATTTATCGGAGCCTGCCGTGCCGCACTCCCCGGAAGAAAAGAAACGCGTCGTCACCCGCTTGCGACGCATCCAGGGCCAGGCGCTGGCGCTGGAGCGGGCCGTGAACGAAGGCACGGAATGCGGCGCGCTGCTGCAGCAGCTGGCCGCCTTGCGCGGCGCCGCCACCGGCCTGATGGCCGAGGTGCTGGAAAGCCATCTGCGTGAAACCTTCCTCCAATCCGCCCAGGGCGGACGCCAGGACGCCACGATCGAACCCGAAGCGGAGATCGACCTCTTGATGCGCCTGGTCCGTTCCTACTTGAAATAACGCTATCTGACATACCTGGAGCCCTAGCTATGAAATCACGCGCAGCAGTCGCATTCGGACCCGGCAAGCCGCTGGAAATCGTTGAAATCGACGTCGCGCCGCCGCAGCGCGGCGAGGTGCTGGTGAAGATCACCCACACCGGCGTCTGCCACACCGACGCCTTCACCCTCAGCGGCGACGACCCTGAGGGCCTGTTTCCCGCCGTGCTGGGCCATGAAGGCGCGGGCGTGGTGGTCGAAGTCGGCGAAGGCGTGACCTCGCTCAAGCCGGGCGACCATGTCATTCCGCTCTACACGGCCGAATGCCGCGAATGCAAGTTCTGCCTGTCCGGCAAGACCAACCTGTGCCAGAAGGTGCGCGCCACCCAGGGCAAGGGCGTCATGCCCGACGGCACTTCGCGCTTCAGCTACGACGGCAAGCCGCTCTATCACTATATGGGCTGCTCGACCTTCAGCGAGTACACGGTGGTCAACGAGATCTCGCTGGCCAAGATCAACCCGGCCGCCCCGCATGAAAAGGTTTGCCTGCTGGGCTGCGGCGTCACCACCGGCCTGGGCGCGGTGCACAACACCGCCAAGGTCAAGGAAGGCGATACCGTTGCCGTGTTCGGCCTGGGCGGTATCGGCCTGGCCGTGATCCAGGGCGCGGTGCAGGCCAAGGCCGGCCGCATCATCGCCGTCGACACCAACCCCAACAAGTTCGTGCTGGCCAGCGCCATGGGCGCAACCGACTGCGTCAACCCGAAGGACCACGACAAGCCGATCCAGGACGTCATCGTCGAAATGACCGACGGCGGCGTGGACTTCTCGTTCGAGTGCATCGGCAACGTGCACGTGATGCGCGCCGCGCTGGAATGCTGCCACAAGGGCTGGGGCGAGAGCATCATCATCGGCGTGGCCGGCGCCGGCCAGGAAATCAGCACCCGTCCGTTCCAGCTGGTCACCGGCCGCGTCTGGCGCGGTTCGGCCTTCGGCGGCGTCAAGGGCCGCACGCAGCTGCCGGGCATGGTGGAAGACGCCATGAGCGGCAAGATCGATCTGGACCCGTTCGTGACGCACACGCTGCCGCTGGAGCGCATCAACGAAGCCTTCGACTTGATGCACGAAGGCAAGTCTATCCGCACGGTCATCCACTACTAAGCACGAACCTTTGCGGCAACGACGGGCCCGGTGCGGCATGCGCCGGGCCCGTTGCTTTTCCATGACAGGCGCACGACATGTCGCCCCGCCACATGACAACACTGTCATTCATTTCCGCGTCATCTTGACCCGCGACCATTCGCCCTCCGATGACAGAGGGGTACACGCGAATGAACACGTGGAAGAGGAACGCGGGCGCGGCCATGCTGAGCGCCCTGGCGCTTTTGGCCGGCTGCGGCGGCGGTGACGACGATGACGACAAGCCCGTCGAACAGCCCGAACAGCCGATCCCTGGCCGGCCGATGGAACTGACGATCCTGCACATCAACGATCATCATTCCAACCTGGACAGCAAGAAAAAAGACCTGAAGCTCAAGGCCGCTTCCGGCTCGCGCGTGGCCGTGAACGCCGACACCGGCGGCTTCCCGCGGGTGACCGGCGCGATCAATGCGCTGGCCTCGCGGTCCGCCAACGTGCTCAAGCTGCACGCGGGCGACGCCACCACCGGCACGCTGTACTTCAACCGCGCCGGCGAGCCTGGCGAGGCCGACGCGGCGATGATGAACACTGTCTGCTTCGACGCCATGACCCTGGGCAACCACGAGTTCGACAAGGGCGACAGCGGCTTGAAGCGCTTCATCGACCTGCTGCATGCCGGCGCCTGCCAGACGCCCGTGCTGAGCGCCAACGTCACGTTCGCCGCGGGCTCGGCCTTGAATCCGTCGCGCGCCCCCGGCGTGGTCAAGCCCGCCGTGGTCCTCAAGCGCGACGGCCAGGACATCGGCCTGGTCGGCCTGACCATTGCCGCCAAGACCCAGCAATCCTCCAGCCCGGACGCCGGCACCGTGTTCTCCGACGAGACCGCGGCGGCACAACAGCAGATCGACGCGCTGCGCGCGCAGGGCGTGAACAAAATCGTAGTGATGAGCCACATCGGCTACGACTACGACAAGCAGGTGGTCGCGCAGCTGAGCGGCGTGGACGTGGTGGTGGGCGGCGACTCGCACACGCTGCTGGGTCCCACCTCCATGGCGGACTATGGCGTGGGCTCGCCCGCCGGCGCCTATCCCACCGTGCTACAGGACAAGGACGGCAAGCGCGTCTGCCTGGTGCAGGCTTGGGAGTACTCGCAAGTGGTGGGCGAACTGAAGGTCAGCTTCGACGCCAACGGCGACGTCACCGCCTGCGCCGGCACGCCGCACGTGCTGATGGACGGCCCGCTGAAGGTGGCCGGCGCCGCGCCCTCGGCCGCCGACGAGGCGGCGATCCAGGCCGACGTGCAGGCCAGCGGCTTCCTGCGCATGCAGGCGCCGGACGCGCAGGCCACGGCCGTGCTGCAGCCGTTCAAGGCCAAGGTTGACCAGTTCAGCCGCAGCCTGGTCGCGTCGGTGCCGCAAGAACTGTGCTCGCGCCGCGTGCCGGGCGGTCCCGGCTCGCGCGACTACAGCCGCTCCAGTGCTGCCTGCAACACGCTGGGCAGCGTCAGCCTGCGCGGCGGCGACATCCAGCAACTGGTGGCGCAGGCTTATCTGGACGTGGCCAACGCCAGCTACGGCGGCGCCGACATCTCGCTGCAAAGCGGCGGCGGCGTGCGCGTACCCCTGCTGGGCAACGTGACCGCAGCCAACGTGATCGAGGTCGTGCCTTTCGGCAATATGCTCTGGCGCCTGGACGTGACCGGCGCCGAGGTCAAGAGCATGCTGGAAGACGGCATGCAGGCCGTGTATGGCGCGGGCGGCTCCACCGGCCCCTATCCGTATGCCGGCGGCCTGCGCTGGGACGTGAATGCGGCCCAGGCCCAGGGCAACCGCGTGTCCAACGTCGAAGTGCGTGACCAGGCCAGCGGCAACTGGCTGCCGCTGGACGCGAGCCGCAGCTACAAGCTGTTCGTGCTGAGCTTCAACGCCACCGGCGGCGACGGCTACAAGACCCTGGCCAACGTGCCTGCCTCGCGCCGCCAGGACATCGGCGTGCTGGACGCCGACGTGCTCCAGGCCTACATCGACAAACAGGCCAAGGATCCAGCCAGCGGTCTGCCGGTGCTGAACCTGTTGCCGGCGAGCCTGTACAGCACCAAGACGTACAGCGAGTAAGGGTGAACGCCGGGCGCGGCCCTCAGGCCGGCTGCGCCTGGCTTTCGCGGTAGACGCGCTCGGTCTTGCCGACGAACGTGGTCAGCGAAAACTCCCGCAGCGCCGTGCTGCGCGCCTCGGCGCCCATCACGCCCAGGGCCTCGCGATTTTCCAGGATCTGCGACAGCGCCTGCACGATGCTGCCCACCGAGGCCGGCGGCACCACCCAGCCGTCGCGGCCATCGGTGACGTTTTCGGGCAGCCCGCCCACCGCGCTCACGATGACAGGCTTGCCCGCCGCCATCATCTCGCGGCAGGCGAAGGAAATCGTCTCCAACTTGGACGACAGCACGAAGCCCACGTCCAACGCCGACAGGAAGGGGCCGACGTCGTCCAGCAGGCCGGTGAACACCACCTGATCCGACATGCCCAGCTCGAGGACGCGCTGCATCTGCGCCGCGTCCGGCAGCTTGCCGGCGATCAGCACCACCACCTGCCGCCGCTGATTTTCGGGCAGCATGGACACGGCGGTCACCATATCCATCCAATTCTTGTAGACCGCGGTGCCGGCATTGCTGCCGATGACCAGCCGGCCCTGCATGCCCTCGGGCAGCAGGCTGTCGCGCGCCTGCGCCATCTCGCGCCGCGAGGCCGGGCTGCATTTTTCCGTATCCACGCCGTTATGCACCACGCGCAGGTCCTCGTTGCGGAAGACCGACTGCTTCATGCGGCGGAACGTGTGGCTGCAGACGCAGATGACGCGGTTGGTGCCCCATTTGGCGCGTACCCGCGCGCCCAGGCTGTTGGCGCTGCGGTCGGTGTGCTGGGTATAGACCATGAAGGGGCGCCGCGCGCCCATGCCCACGGTCGCCAACATGCACAGGCGGTGATCGGCGGAACCGTTGGCGTGGATCACGTCGAATTGTTGCTCGCGCAGCAGGGCCCGCAGCTGGCGCAGCGCGCGCAGCTGCTGCAACGGGCGGCTCTTGAACTCCAGGGCCAGCGTGCGCACGCCGGGCAGGGCGGCGGCCTCGGCCAGCAGACGGCTGCTGGCAGGCGCGGCCACGGTCACCTGCGACTTCTCGCACAGGATGCGCGCCAGCGACATCACGTAGGTGGTGTGACCGCCGCCATCGCCTTGGTGGAAATTGGTGTACAGAATCTTCATGGGGTCATACTCGAAATCGGCTGCACGGGCAGCAGGCAGCTCCAGTCGCGCTTCTCGAACACGTCGTCCCCCAGCCGGCTGGCGGGAGACAGGTTGTAGACCTTGACCCCGCGTTCGCCAAGCAGCCGGCTGGCTTGCCGGAACGCGGGTTCGATATGTCCTGAGAATTGCCGGTCCAGCGCGGTGGACAGCTGCGTTGCCGCGCTTTCATAGAATCGGGGTCCTGCCGCGGCCGTCAGGTCCAGGCCGTGCAGGTAGATGGTTTTCGCGCCCAGCCACGCCAGCAGCTGCAAGCCCGTGTAGGCCACCGTGCCGCCGCCGAACAGGCCGCGCGTCGGGTCCAGGCTGAAACCGTGCGCATGCACCGGATTGCGGGCGTCGAACAGCACCAGGCCGGGATCGTCGGCCAGGCGAGCTTCCAGTTCTTCGGGACGGGCGCGCGGTTGCAGCGCGCGCTGGTGCACCTCTTCGAACAGCGCGATGCGGCAGCGCACGGAACGGCGGTCGAACAGGAAGCCGATCCAGCGGTAGACCTCGGGCGTGACGAACAGCGTCAGGTCCTGCGCCAGCACTTCCGCCACCAATTCGCGCCTGCGATTGACGAAACCCGCATCCAGCATCGCGTAGTAGTCAAAGCGCAGGGAAGGGTGCTGGCGCCGCAGCGCAATCGAGCCGTTGACGCCCATCGCCGCGTCCAGCCGACAGCGCGCGTAGTCGATCTGGGCAACGGACGGGCCGCTGAGTATCAGATGGGCGTCCGCGCCGATGTCGCGCGGCAGTCGATCCAGGGGCGTGATGGCAGGGCCTTGCACGCCGCGCAGTTCGCAGCCGGTCAGCCGCCCCTGCGCGTCGCGCTGCAGGGTCACGAAAGGCCAAAGGGTTTCGTTGTGGCGGTATGCGGCGGGCCGGGTGTGGCGATAGAAGTAACGCAGGCTCTTGGTCAGCGGACGCGAACGCAGCAAGCGTGGAATAAGCCCGGGGCTAGGCATGAGCGATGTTGCGCGGAAGCCGCGAAATAAGCTTGTAAGCGGCGAATTCTACGCAGACGGACCTATCGAAAAAGCGAGTGAACCCATGAAGATGTAACGCTTTTGAGTAACCGCCAAAACGTCCCCAAATTAGTTGCGAACGTTTTCCACAGGGCATGGCATCACGCGCCGCAAAAATTTCGATTACGTTTTGCCGCAAAGATTTGCCTGCGCGGCGGCGCCATGCGCTAAGCGAGCCCCCACGGCCTTCCGCTACGATGCGGGTATCGCAAGGTCCCGATTCAAGCACTCAACCCTGGATAGGAAGGATTTCGATGTCTACGACCGCCACCCTGAACGCCGCTGCGGCTGCGACCAGCCCGCCCCGCCTGAGCGTGCCCGCATTCCGTGCGCGCAAGCGCCAGGAGCCGCTGGTGATGCTGACGGCCTACACCGCGCGCATGGCCGAGCTGCTGGACCCGCATTGCGACGCCCTGCTGGTGGGCGACAGCCTGGCGCAGACGATCTACGGACTACCTACCACGGTGCCCGTCACGCTGGACATGATGATTGCGCACGGCGCCGCCGTGGTGCGCGGCTCGCGGCGCGCGCTGATCGTCATCGACATGCCCTTCGGCAGCTATGAAGAAAGCCCCGAACAGGCCTTCCGGTCCGCCGCGCGGATCTTGAAGGAAACCGGCGCGGCCGCGGTCAAGCTGGAAGGCGGCCAGAGCATGGCGCCCACCGTCGCCTACCTGTCCGCGCGCGGCATCCCGGTAATGGGCCATGTGGGCCTGACGCCGCAGGCCGTGAACATCCTGGGCGGCTACGGCGCGCGCGGCCGCGGCGAAGCCGAATACGCCCGCATCGCCGCCGATGCCGCCGCGGTGGCGGATGCCGGTGCGTTCTCGCTGGTGATCGAGGGCGTGGTCGAGCCGCTGGCAGCGTCGATCACCGAAGCCGTCGCCTGCCCGACCATAGGCATAGGCGCGTCCGGCCGCTGCGACGGCCAGGTGCTGGTGGTGGACGACATGCTGGGCATGTTCGACCGCACCGCACGCTTCGTGAAACGCTACGACGACCTGGCCGGCCGCATCCAGCAGGCGGCGCAAGCCTATGCGGGCGAAGTCCGGACGCGGACCTTCCCCGAACCGGCCCATCTTTACGGCGTCTCCGGCGGCGCCTGATGGCCGCGCGCGTTTCTCGATAGAATCATCCCCATGCCTATCATCCCGCACACCTCATGAGCACGCCCCGCATGGACACGCCCCAATTGCAGGACGCCATCGCGGACGCCATCAGCACCGCCACGCGCGGCGCCGGGCGCGTGAACATCCTGGTCGCGGGCAAGACCGGCGTGGGCAAGAGCACGTTGCTCAACGCCGTGTTCCGGGGCGACCTGGCCAAGACGGGCGCGGGCAAGCCCGTCACTCAGTCCACCCAGGAATTCACCCGCGCCGGCCATCCGCTCACCATCATCGACACGCGCGGCCTGGAAGTCGGCGACTACGAGCGCTCGCGCCAGCAGTTGGCCGACCTGATCCGGGAACGCTCCGCCTCCGACGACCAGGACAAGCACCTGCACGTGGCCTGGCTCTGCATCCAGGACAGCAGCCACCGCGTCGAAGACGCGGAAATCGAACTGTGCGACATGCTGTCCAACGCCGGCATCCCCGTCGTGGCGGTACTGACCAAGGCGCGCAAGAACAGCCCCTTCGTCGATGAGGCGCGCAAGCTGCTGCCGCGCGCCAAGCAGGTGGTGGCGGTGCGCGCGCTGCCGGAATGGATCGAGGAGCTGGACGCGGAATTGCCGCCCATGGGCCTGGACAACCTGATCGAGGCCACCGCCTTGCATATCCCCGAGGCGCAGCAGCGGGCCTATGCCAACGCGCTGTCCACCCGCAACAAGAAGGCCCTGGAAGTAAAAAAAAAGCGGGCTGAGATAGAGGTCAACGTGGCCGCCGGCCTGGCCGCCTCGGCCGCCGCCGCCCCCATTCCGTTTTCGGACGCCGTTGCGCTGGTGCCCATCCAGGTCGGCATGATCGCCAAGATCGGCATCACCTTCGGCATGGAACTGAATACCGCCGCCATCACCACATTGGTCACGTCCACCCTGGGCGCATCCGCCGCCACGCTGATCGGGCGCTCGGTGGTCTCGGGGCTGTTGAAGTTCATCCCCGGCGCGGGCAGCGCGGTGGGCGGCACCATCGCCGCCACCACGGCCGGCACCATCACCAAGCTGCTGGGCAATGCCTACGTGGCCGTGCTGTACGACTTCTGCCTGAAGAATCCGGGCAAGGACATCGACATCGCGATGATCGCCAAGGGCCTGAAGCAGCGCGTCACCTTCTGAAGCGCGCTGCCCTCGCACCGGTGCCCGCGCACTAGTGCGAACCGCGTCTTGCGAATTGCGCCGGATCGGCGGCGCCAGATCTATACTTTTCAAACCGCCCCCGCCGCTGCGACGCGCCAACGGCCCGGACGTCCCGCGCCGCGCGCCGGATGCTCTTGCGCAGGCCCTGCCAGCCTGCGCGCAGGGAGACCCCACATGACTCGCAAATACATCGATTGCCGCGAGTACCCCAGTGAAATGAACTGCTCGGTAGCCCTCGCGGCGGATTCCGAAGGCGAGCTGCTCGAGGCGGCCGTGCAGCATGCAACCACGGTGCACAAGCATGCCGACACGCCCGAGCTGCGATCGCAACTGAAGTCGCTGTTCCACGACGGCACGCCGCCGGTTGAAACGCCCAGCCGCGCGTGAACATGGCTGCGGCCGCATTCGCGGCCGCCATCGTGCTGGCGCCGGCGCGTTCCACCACGCCGGCGCGCTAGCGCTAAGCCCGTGCCAGGACCGGCGTAGCCGCCCGCAGCACCTCGAACAAGTTCTTCGGATCGGGCGATTGCGGCGCGACCTCGATGCGGGCGCCGACGCCATGGCGGATGGCGGCATCGCGCAGCCAGCGCAGCGCCGAAAAGTCCTCCAGCGCAAAGCCCACCGAATCGAAGATGGTCACTTCCGCCGGGTCCTTGCGACCGGCGGCCTGGCCCGTCAGCACGCGCCACAGTTCCGTCACCGCGAAGTCGGCCGGCATCTGCTGCAGATCGCCCTCGATACGCGTCTGCGGCTCGTATTCCACGAACACCGGCCCGGCGCGCAGCACGTCCGCGTGCAGCTCCGTCTTGCCCGGGCAGTCGCCGCCCACGGCGTTGAGGTGCATGCCGGGCTCGATCATATCCGCCGTCAGGATGGTGGCGTAGGCCTTGTCCGCCGTCACCGTGGTGACGATGTCGGTGCCCTGGACCGCCTCAGCCGCACTATCGAAACGCACCACGCGCAAGCCGGGCACTGAAGCCAGATTGCTTTCAAGCTTGCGTGTGGCGCCTGCGTCCACGTCATAGACGTGCAGGGTGTCGATGCCCAGGAGGTAATGGAAGGCCAGGGCTTGGAACTCGCTTTGCGCGCCGTTGCCGATCAATGCCATCTTGCGCGAGTCCGGCCGGGCCAGCGCGCGCGCCGCCAGGGCCGAGGTCACGGCCGTGCGCAGCGCGGTGGTCAAGGTCAGTTCGCTGATCAGCAGCGGCTCGCCCGTGCTGACCTGCGCCAGCGCGCCAAACGCCATCACGGTAGACAGGCCGGCCTGCGGATTGCCGGGATGGCCGTTCACGTACTTGAAGGTGTAGTACTCGCTGTCGGCGGTGGGCATCAATTCGATCACGCCGGTCGCCGAATGGCTGGCCACCCGCGCACTTTTGTCGAACTCCTGCCATCGCAGAAAGTCCGCCAGCAGGTAGTCGAGCAGGCCGGCGAAGACCTGTCGCGGACCTTGCAGGGCCACGATTTTGGCCACGTCGGAAGTTGAAAGCAGCGTCGTCAATTTGTTCTCCCCGAGTTATGGAATGGAAATTCTGGGGGATGAGCAAACCAATTAATAGTGACAACAATCCACACAAAACGCTAAGATTCTGCCATTCTGACAGCCATAAATAGCAATTTTCACAATGGACACGCTAGATCAGAACCTGCTCGGCCTGCTGCGCGTCGACGCCCGCATGTCGGTCGCCACCCTGGCGAAGAAGCTGGACGTCTCGCGCGGCACCGTCGACAACCGCATCCGCAAACTGGAAGAGCGGGGCATCATCCGCGGCTATACCGTGCGGCTGCGCCCCGAAGTCGAGACCGAGGACATCGTCGCCTGGATGAGCATCGCCGTCGAAGGCCATGAAACCCGCAAGATCGTCAGCCTGCTGATGGGCGAGCCCAGCGTGGCAGGCCTGCACGACACCAACGGCCGCTGGGACCTGCTGGCCGAACTGCGCGTGCCCACCATTGACCAGCTGTCCGAAGTGCTGGACCGCCTGCGCACGCTCAAGGGCATCGCCGCCACCGAAACCAGCATCCATCTCAAGACCTTCAAGGCCCTTTGAGCGCCGGCATACGGGGAAACCCGATATAAAACTTTGCATGGACTCCATGACGCCGGGTTATGCATGACGCCGGGCGGCCTCTTTCCGTGCGATGAAATTCCCCGTTGAATCAGAGCCTTGGAGTAAACCCGGGCGCATTTGACGACGCGCGCCGCCAGCCCCCACAGCAGTTCCGGATTTCCGCCCGCGCATGCATGCTTGCGCCTTCAGCCTGGAGATCCACATCGTGAGTAATGCATACCCCGCCCGCAAGATGGGCCTGGCGGTCGCCCAGATGGGCGCAGTGAACCTTGCCGATACGCGCGCCGCCGTGGTCCGCCGCCTGGTGGAAATGATGCGCGAGGCCGCCGCCCGCAAGGCGGAGTTCGTCGTCTTCCCCGAGCTGGCGCTGACCACGTTCTTCCCGCGCTACTGGATGGAAGACGCCGAAGCCGTCGATCGCTACTTTGAAAAAAGCATGCCCAACGCCGACGTGCAGCCGCTGTTCGATGCCGCGCGCGAATTGGGCATAGGCTTCTACCTGGGCTATGCCGAACTGACGCCCGAAGGCCGCCAGTTCAACACCGCCATCCTGGTGGACCGCAGCGCCAAGATCATCGGCAAGTACCGCAAGATCCACCTGCCAGGCCACTCGGACCATAAGGTCGGCGCGCCGTTCCAGCACCTGGAGAAGAAATTCTTCGAAGTCGGAGACCTGGGCTTTGGCGTCTGGGAAACCAATGACGTGAAGATCGGCATGTGCCTGTGCAACGATCGCCGCTGGCCCGAGACCTATCGCGTCATGTCGCTGCAAAGCGCCGAGCTGATCGTGCTGGGCTACAACACGCCGTCCCTGAACATCCACTGGAACGAGCCCGCGCATCTGCGCACCACCACGCACGAGATCGTGCTGCAGGCCAGCGCCTATCAGAACGCGGTCTGGGTCGGTGCCGCCGCGAAGTGCGGCCATGAAGACGGCCACCACATGATAGGCAGCTCCATGATCGTTGCGCCGTCCGGCGAGATCGTGGCGCGCGCAAGCAGCGAAGAAGACGAAGTGATCACCGCCAACATCGACCTGGCCATGGGCCAGGCCTTCCGCGACCACGTGTTCAATTTCGCCAAGCACCGCAACCCGCAGCACTACAAGCTCATCGTCGAACGCACCGGAGCCGGCGATCCGCTGCCCACGGCTGCCATCGACTAGACACTGCACCCCACCGCGACGCGGCGCGGGCGGACCCCGCCCGCGCTGCTAGACTGCCTGCTGGCCCTCAGACAGACCGACCCGCAGCAGGCAGGAACCCCATGCGCTTCATCGACACCGAACAAACCCGCAACGCCCTGTCCTTCGACGCCGTCATTCCCGCCCTGCGGGAAGCCTTCCGCGGCAGCGCCACCGTGCCGCCGCGGCATGTCCACGCCATCCAGTCGGGCAATGCGCACGGCACCTCGCTGATTATGCCGGCCTGGAGCGACCGCGGCTACTTCGGCGTGAAGATCATCAATATCTTCCCCGAGAACACGCACCTGGGCCTGCCGGGCCTGCATGCCACCTACAACCTGTACAGCGCCACCACCGGCGTGCCCATCGCCCAGGTGGACGGCGACATCGTCACCGCCTACCGCACGGCGGGCGCGGCCGCGCTGGGCGCGGATTATCTGGCGCGCGCCGATGCCAGCACGCTGCTGATCGTTGGTTCCGGCCGCATCGCCGGCCTGGTGGCGCAAGCCATGCGCAGCGTGCGTCCGATACAGCGCGTACTGGTATGGAACGTGCGCGCCGCGGGCGCTGAAAAGCTGGCCAGTGAACTGCGCGCGCAGGGTTTCGATGCCGCGGCCGCCAGCGACCTGGAGAGCGCCGCGCGCCAGGCCGACATCATCAGCTGCGCCACCCTGTCCACCGTGCCGCTGATCCACGGTGCCTGGCTGCGTCCGGGTGTGCACCTGGACCTGATCGGCAGCTTCAAACCCGAAATGCGCGAGACTGACGCGGCCTGCTTCGACGGCACCTCGGTCTACGTGGACACCAGCGAAGCGCCCACCAAGTCCGGCGACCTGCTGGCCGCCTTCGAGGCCGGCACGCTCAAACGCGAAGACATCCGCGGCGACCTGCACCAGCTGGCTGCCGGCGAACTGCCCGGCCGCTGCGATGGCCAGGAAATCACCGTATTCAAGGCCGTGGGCAGCGCGCTCGAAGACCTGACGCTGGCGACGCTGGTGTACGAATCGGCCAGCGGCGAACGCGCTTGAACCAGCGGCGCTTGCGCCGCTACTCGAAGCCGCGCGGGTCCAGCGCCTGGACCATGTAGTCGATGAAGGACTTGATGCGCGAGGAGATCGCGGTGTTGCGGTAGTAAACCGCGTTGATCGGCTGCCGCAGGTCCTGCGTCTGCTTCACCAGCAGTTGCTGCAAGGCGCCGCTTTCGCGGTCGCCGCGCGTCATGAAGTCGGACAGGCAGACGACGCCGCCGTCGTTCAAGGCCAGCTGCCGCAAGGTCTCGCCGCTAAAGGCGCGCACTTGCGGCTTGATGTGCAGAGGCTGGCCATCAGCCTCCAGCAGAGGCCATTCATTCAGCGCTTCCAACTGGCTGAAGCCCAGCAAGACGTGCGAGGCCAGGTCGGCCACGCGCCTGGGCGTGCCATGCGCGGCCAGATAGCCGGGGCTGGCCAGCACGCGCACGCGGCTATGCCCCAGCGGCACCGCGTGCAGCGATGAATCCTTCAGGCGCCCGATGCGGATGGCCAGGTCGGTGCGGCGCTCCAGCAGGTCGATATTGCCTTCGTTGCTGTTCAGTTCCAGTTCCACCTGCGGATAGCGCTGGCGATAGCCCGGCACCAGCGGCGCGATCACGTGCAACATGAAGGGCGATGCCGCATCCACGCGCAAGAGCCCGGCCGGCTGGTTGCGGCGCAGGCTCATCAGTTCCTCGCTTTCCTCCACCGCGGCCACGATCTTGCGCGCCTGCTCCAGATAGGCCCGGCCTTCCTCGGTCAGTTCCAGCCGACGCGTGGTCCGGCGCATCAGCGTGGTCTGCAGCTTCTCTTCCAGCCGGCTCATGGTCCGGCTGGCGGCGGAAACGGTCTGTCCCAGCACATCCGCGGCAGCAGTGATGGAACCGCTGTCCACGATGGCGATAAAGACCTGCATTTCGTCTAGCGTCGTCTTCATTCTTGCATTTATATCAAAAGTCTTTCGTGCATACCGGACTTTTTCCGCAAGTATCGGACGGGCACACTGCAGGCATTCCCGGACGCTTGCGTCCGCAGCCCTGAATCCCCAAAGGAGTTACCCATGAGCATTCCCGCCTTCGGCGCCGGCACTTTCCGCCTGCAAGGCCAGGCCGTCATCGATTCCGTGCGCAACGCGCTGGACCTCGGCTACCGTGCCATCGACACCGCGCAGATCTACGAGAACGAAGCCGAGGTCGGCCAGGCCATCGCCGAATCCGGCGTGCCGCGCGATGCGCTGTTCGTCACCACCAAAATCTGGGTCCCCCACTACGCCCGCGACAAGCTCATCCCCAGCCTGCAAGACAGCCTGGCCAAGCTGCGCAGCGACTACGCGGACCTGACCTTGATCCATTGGCCCGCGCCCGGCAACGGCGTCGCCATCGAGGAATTCATGACTGCGCTGGCCGAGGCCAAGGCGCAGGGCCTGACCCGCCAGATCGGCATCTCCAACTTCCCCATCGCCGAAACCCGCGCCGCCATCGCCGCCGTGGGCCGCGAGCAGATCGCCACCAACCAGATCGAACTCAGCCCCTACCTGCAGAACCGCAAGCTCGCCGCCTTCCTGCAGGAACAAGACATCCCGGTCACGTCGTACATGACGCTGGCCTACGGCAAGGTGCTGAAGGATCCGGTCATCGGCCAGATCGCCCAACGCCATGACGCCACGCCCGCGCAAGTCGTGCTGGCCTGGGCCCTGCAACTGGGCTACTCCGTGATTCCCTCGTCGACGAAGCGCGAAAACCTGGCCAGCAACCTGCTGGCCCAGGACCTGCGGCTGACGGAGGCGGACATGGCGCAGATCGCGGCGCTGGAGCGCAACGGCCGTGAAGTCAGCCCGGAAGGCCTGGCGGCGCAGTGGGATTAAGCCTCGAATAGTGAAAATGCACTATTTCAAATTCAAGGGGTAATACTTTCGGATACTAGCGAACTGGTTTAGGCGCGCCTATATATCGCAGCTACGGGCGCAATCATTACTGTCGTCATGTCGTCTTGCCTGCAAACGCCGCCCTCGCGCTGAAAGCCTGTCTCCACTGGAGTACGCCATGGCTGCAAAGAAGCAAGCGGGGCATGCCGCCTCGGCACGCAAGACGGTGGCAACGCGGCAGCCCGCCGCCGGCAAGACGCCCCGATCCGCTCCAAAGCGTAAAAGCCGCAGCCTGCCGCCCGCGCTGCCGTTTCGCCGCACGGCCAAGCCCGACGCCTTCGATGTCCGCGACATTCCGTTCCACCCCAATATCTCGGTCGCCCCCAAGACCGAGATGATTCCCGCCATGGGGTTGACGGTGAAGCATCAGGAAGACACCTCGGCCTGCACCGGCTTCGCCCTGTCCACCGTGGTCGAGTATCTGCTGCGCAAGTCGGAGCGCGAACCGCGCCCGGCCATCTCGCCGTTCATGCTGTATTCCATGGCCAGGCGCTACGACGAGTTCCCGGGTTCCGTCGACGACACGGGATCGAGCCTGCGCGGCGCGCTCAAAGGCTGGTTCAAGCACGGCGCCTGCGCCCAGGATCTGTTTCCGACCCTGAACATGCCGGCCGCGGCCAACGAGACCGCCGACGACTGGTGGCTGGATGCCGTCAAGCGTCCGCTGGGCGCCTACTACCGCATCGACACGCGCAACATCGTCGAAATGCACGCCGCGCTCAACGAGGTCGGCATTCTGTACGCCAGCGCGGGCTGCCACGCCGGCTGGGACGATGGCCATGGCGTCACCCCGCTGAAGGCGCCGTCCACGCCCGGAGCCCAGCCGTTCTGGATCATTCCGCCCGACCCGCAGGATTCCGCCACCGACGGCCACGCCTTTGTCATCGTCGGCTATACCCAGGACGGTTTCCTGATCCAGAACTCCTGGGGCGAAGAATGGGGCACCCACGGCATGGCGGTGCTGACCTACGACGACTGGATGCGCAACGCCATGGATTGCTGGGTGGTGCAGCTGGGCGTGGTCACGCATGAGCACACCAAGATCTCGAACAGCATCACGCTGCGCACCGAAGGCAAGCGGGTCACCCTGGCCGCGGGCACGGTGCTGCGCAACCGTGAAATCTCGCCCTTCATCGTCAACGTGGGCAACAACGGCAAGCTCAGCAACAGCGGCGCGTTCCGGACCACGCCCGACGATCTGCGCGCCATCGTCGACGTGCACATGAACGCCGCGCGCGAGAAGTGGGGCTTGAAGGACAAGCCCATGGACGTATGCGTGTATGCGCACGGCGGCCTGGTCGGCGAAGAGGATGCGGCGGAGGCCGCCGCCGAATGGATACCGCTGCTCTACGAGAAGCAGATCTTCCCGGTCTTCCTGATGTGGGAGACGGACTTCATCACCACCGTGAAAAACATCATCCAGGACGCCGCCCACAGCGTGCCGCGCACCACCGGCGGCCTGGGCGAGCGGCTGGAGCGTTGGTGGAACCAGCGCCTGGAACGCTGGCTGGCGCGGCCGGGTACGGTGATCTGGGGCGAAATGAAGCAGAACGCCCAGGCCATGAGCGCCCCCGTTCCCAAGGGCATGGCGCAGGAAGAAGCGGCGATGATCATGCTGTACAAGCATTTCAAGGCGCACGTCAGCCAGGGGCGCGTGCGCCTGCACATCGTCGGCCACTCGGCCGGCGCCATCGTCGCCAGCCACTTCGTGCACCGGCTGGCGGCCGACGGCGGCGAACTGGAATCGCTCAACCTGATGGCCCCGGCGGTCACGCTGGACACCTTCCGCAAGCTGGTCGTGCCGAACCTGAAGACGCGGGTAAAGCGCTATCAGCAGTTCCATCTTTCCGACCGGGCCGAGGAAGACGATCCCACTTGCGGCCCGTACCGGCGCTCGCTGCTCTACCTGGTGAGCGAGTCCTTCGAAGGCGGCACCACCACGCCGCTGCTCGGCATGGAGCGCTATTTCCGCGATGCCGGCATTGCGTGCGACGCCGTGCACGTCTCGCCCGCCGGCAGTCCCGCGCCCGGCTCCACCAACCCGCCCGTGGCGGCCAGCACGCACGGCGGCTTTGACAACGACAAGGGCACCCAGCAGCAGATCATTGCATTCATCAAGCGTTGAGCCGGCGGCCGCGCCAGCAAGGGCGGCAAGCAGGGAGGGCTTCGATATGTTTGAGTTTCCTCAGGCGCAGACGGACCTGGAGGAGGGTGCGCAAGTACGCGTGCCAGCATCCGGCTCCATCCCGGGCGATCCCGCGGCAATGCTGCGGGTGATGTCGCGGGCGGGCGTACCTTGCCTGTTGCTGGACCGGGACGGCGCCATCGTCGACGTCAGCGATACGCTCGCGCCCAGCGCCCAGGCGTTCCGCGGCCGCGCCGCCGCCGAGGCCTACGGCCTGGGCGAACCGTTGACCATGGGCAGCGGCGCGGTCGGCGGCATCTACCAGGCCGCGGACGGCGCGCCCGTGCCCGCGCAACTGGTGCCCTTGTGCGAATTGGAAAGCGGCGAGATCGTCGTGCTGGTCAACGACGGCACGCCCTTCAGGAAAGCAGAGTCGCGCCGCTTTGAACGCACGCCCTATGCCGTGTTCCGCCTGGATCTGGACGGCGTGGTGCGCTTCGCCAACCGCGAGGCGGCGCGCGCGCTGGGCCAGAAACTCGACGAGGTTTGCGGCGAGCCCCTGGCCCGCCATTTCCGCAAGAGCGACGCACCCCGCATCGCCGATGCCATCCGTTGCTGCGCCCGCAACCAGGAGGGCGATTCCATGGTGGCCGTGATTGTCACCATGCCAGGGCGCGATGGCGAAGAAAAACTGTTCCAGCTGGTAATGACGCCAGACCCCGCGCCCAACGGCGAATTGCTGGGCGTGATCGCCGTCATCCAGTCGCGGGCGCTGGAGTCCGCCCGCGACGAGATCCGACGCATCGCGCTGGATCCGTCCATCAGCGGCTGGCGCCTCAAGCTCGACGCCATCCTGGAACAGATCCGTCCGCTGGTGCCGTTCGAGCACGCGGTGTTCGGCATCTACGACAGGCAGGTGTCGCTGTTCCGCGCGATCGCGGTACGGCCCGAAGGGGTTGAGCTGTGGCCGGCGCGCTGGATGGAACTGCCGCCCGCGATCCGACCGTTCCTGGATTCCGGCCAGACCTGGGTCGAAGAGATGGACCGCTTCGTCAGCGACCAGCGCTTCGAGCCAGGCGACGAGGTCGTACGCTGCTACAGCGACATGGGGATGCAGGCCAGCGTCACCCTGCCCGTCACGCGCCCGGGCGGCTACAGCTCGGCGCTGAGCCTGTGTTCGCGCCAACCGGCGCAGTACGGACAACGCCACCTGGAGATCCTGCGCGCCCTGGACCTGGAGCCGGTGCTGATGCGCTTCGAGAAAGAGCGCGACGACGAGCGCGCCGCCTTCGCCGAATCATTGCGGCAGACGATCATGACGGCCGCCTCCTTGCGCAGGGCGGCGGAAGACATCGTGCCCAGACTGGCGCAGTTCTTCTCCTGGGACTACGTGGCGCTGTTCCGCGTCAACCGCAAGCAAAGCCGGTACGAGATCGTCACCCAACACAGCCTGGCGCCCGAATACGCCCTGCCTGCGGATTACCTGCAGCCCATCGAGCGCGGCATGCTGGGCCAGACGCTGCGCCAGCGCCAACTGCTGTCGCTGGACGACGTGGGCGACCCCGCGGATCCCAGGAACGATTACACCGGTCCGCCGCGGCCGCTGCGCTCGGCCATGACGGTGCCGATCCGCCTGAACGGCCGGATCCGTTGGCTGCTGGACGTGGAGTCCTCGGTATCGCACGCGTTCAAGGGACCCGACGCCGACGACCTGCTGGAGATCATCGAGTCGCTGGAGGAAGGGCTGGACCAGCATCTGCTCCGGCAGACCAAGCAGAGCCTGATGGCCGAGACCGAACAAGCGGTCGTGTTCGTGGGTCGCGAGGGCTCCATCATCGAGATGAACCGCGTCGCGGCCGACATGCTGGGCACCGAGCCCGGCCGCTGCCTCGAAGGCGAGACCCCGGTGTCGATCACGGCGTTTGCGCTGCCCGACGACGCGTCGGCGCACGCGCTGCTGAGTTCGGATGCGGGCGTCCGGCGCGAACGCATCGAGCTGCGCGGCGCGGGCGGACAGCCGCGCTCGGTGCTGGCGACCCGGACGGACCTGGATCCCAGCCTGGACATGGCCATCTGGTTCTTCACCGACATCGCCGACATGAGATGGGCGCGCGACATACGCTTCCTGCGCGAAACCGTGGCCGAGATCGCCGACCAGACCCGGACGTCGCTGGCGCTGGCCTGCAGTCTGACCACGCAGACCGCATTGCTGCACGAGGACGCGGCGCGCGGCGAACAACCCGAGGCCATCGTCACCCGGGCCCATGCCCTCAGCCAGCGCATCGTGGCGGAAATCGGCAAGGCCGACATCACCTTCGAGCGGCTGGCCAGCGCCAGCGAAGCGCGCCAGCAGGCTCCGCCCGAGCATGCCCGCGTGGCGCTGCATGCGTTGCTGACCCGGATCATCGCCGCCTTGCCGCAGCGCGACCAAGGCCGCATCGCGCCATTGGCCCAGGTGGGCGCCGGCGGCGGACCCATGGTGCACGCCGACGCCGAGGCACTGTCCGCCGCCTTCCGGTCCATTCTTGCCTACCTGCTGCGCTGCCGCTCCGACAACGCCCGGGTGGAAATCGACATCAGCGACGACCCTGACGGCTGCTCGGTACAACTGGGGCTGAGCGCCGCGCAAGACTGGGACACGGACCAGCGCGCGCACGCTGTGCCCGACGATGCGCTGCTGAACGCGGAGCGCGCGGCGCATGATGGCGCCGGATTGGCCATCGCCCAGATCGTGCGCACCATGCAGGCCCACGGCGGCACCTTGGCGACGCAGCCGCCCCTGGCCGGGTCGGCGATGCCGCCCGCGGAGGCATATGAATCGGTCCTGCCGCCATGGCGTTCGTTCACCCTGCGCTTTCCTTCCCGGTCGGGTTGATGGAGGCGGCAATGGAACAGCCTGCACAGAACAACAACTGGATCCTGCTAGCTGGCGGCGACGATGTCGACGAGGAATGCTGGGCGGACCGCATCGAGCAGTTGCAGCGGCATGAGCAGAAGTACCCGCGCATCAAGCCCTTCGTCGGCGCCCCTTTCCGGCACGTCTTCAACCTGGAGAACGCGCGGCAGGAGATCGAGCGTTGCGGAACGCTGCCGGGCCTGATGATCATCGACGCCAAGCCGGCGCCCCAAGCCACCAGGAAAAAGAGCGGCGCGGCGGCTGTCGAGCTGCTCAACTGGCTGGCCGAACACGCACCCGTACCCGTGCTGGTCGTGACCGAAGCCCCCTCCGAAGCCGTGCAGCGTTGCGTGCTGGAACGGCCCGAAAGGCTGATGTGGAGCAACGAGATCGGCAAGAAGCGGGACGGCGGCGCAGACCTCGCCGTGGTGCTGGACAGCGTGGCGGCCGCTACGCAACGCCGCCGGCTGGTCATAGAAGTTGCCGAAAAATCGGTCCGCTACCGGATCCAGTTCGGCCCGCACGACTTCAGGTCACCGGAAATGCCCTACAAGCGGCAACCCGATATCGCCGCGCTGCTGACGCGCGTCGAGAAGTTCTCGCCCTATCTCGACAACCAGAGAGTGGCCGATTGGCTGGAGTCGCTCAGCGACATGGGCAGGCAGGCGTTCGACGTAATGGTGGCCGAAACCGTGGGGCCGCCCATCGCCACGCTGATCCAGCGCGCCCGCGACCAGGAAGGCGTCTCGTCCGGCGATGGGCTCGCCTGGATGGACCTGCGATTCGATTTCAATGTGTCGGACCATCAGAGCGCCGCCTTCTTCAGCCTGCCGTTCGAATTGAGCTGCAATGCCGATTTCAAGGCCAATGACAGGCGCTACCTGTGCCAGCGCATCCCCATGGCCCGCCGCCTGCACATGGAGGGCATGGACTCCGCCAGCGATTGGGAGCAGACGGCGTCCCGGCCAGCCGGCCCCGTGCGCCTGCTTTTCATCGGCGCGAACTTCAGCGGCACCATTTCGTTCCAGCCGGAAGATGGCGGAGACGATATCCCGAGCGTCACGCTGCCTCCGCTGGAGTCGGTCGCCGACGAACTCGAGAACCTGCAGGCCCTGGCCAAGCGCCTGGACGGCCGCCTGGTGGTCGAGGACGTGCCGCCCCTGACCGGATACGCGCTGCAGGACTATCTGGAAGAAAAGGTGACTGGCGGCGGCTACGACATCCTGCATTTCTCCGGCCACGCCCACTCGGTGCGCGACAGCACCATGCTGGTCTTGCCGGGCAGCAGGGAAGGCGAGGGCCTGCAACTGTCCATACGCCTGGTGGGCCGCTGGATGAAGGCCGGCAATTGCAAGCTGCTGGTGCTGTCGTCATGCCGCGGCGCCTCGGTGCGGACGGCGCTGGAGGTCATGCGGGCTGGCGCCATGGGCGTGCTGGCCTTCCGCTGGCAGGTCGAGGAAAAAACCTGCGCGCGCTTCATCAGGCGCTTTTATGCCGCCTATTTCGATCCCGCCAATACCCAGGGATTTGCGGAAGCCTACCGGCGCGCCTGCGCCGGTTCGCACGACGAATCCCGGGGCTCGCCCACCTGGGCTTCCGCGCTGGCGGTCGTGCGCGACTGACACCGCAATCAGGAACGGACATCATGGCTTCCATATTCGGCATGCTGCGCAAGATAGGCGACCTGGGAACCTCGGCGGACGGCGTGGGCGCCTTGATGGCGACCGTGCCAGCAGGCCGCAACTTCTATGCGGAGATCGATCCGCCGCCCGGCGGCGCGGCTGCGGGCGAAGCAGGACTGAACGGCGAAGCCTTCATTCCGGGACAGTGCTATTTCAGCGTCCGCATGGTCGAAATGCGCCTGACCGATGCCGGCAACTACATTGCCGCCTTCCTGCCCCTGTGCGCCTTTTTCCTGCGCTACACCGAGGCCGGCGCGCAGCGCGAGATTCCATACGTCGTAGGCTATGACGCGATCCAGCAGGCGATGGGCGCGGCGGCGCCGCAATCAGGCGCGGGCAGGGTCGTGTTCCGCGACGTCTATATCGCCCGCAACGTACCCTACAACAGCGACGGGCTGGAGATGTTCGCCGCGCTGTGCCGCTTCAGCGACAGCAGCCTCACCCGCGGCATACTCGACTTCGTCGCGACCACGGTCAGCATGTTCGGCGGCGCGGTGGGCGGCGCCGTCGTCAAGGCCGGCGAAGGCCTGCTCAAGCCCCTGAGCAAGCTTTTCGGTACCGATGGCGTCAGCATCCGCTTCGGCGTCTTCGACGGCTTGGCGCTGCGCCGCAGCGGCTATCGCGTATTGGCGGGCACCGACTCGCAAGACAGGCTGCAAGGACTGCAACTGGTGGACGGCGTGCTGCACCGGCAGAATGGAAGCGGCGGCCTGGAGCCCGTGAACGACGTGGACTACCTGGTGCTGGCCTTCGAGCAGCGCGCCACGCTGGGAGAGGACATGTTCAGCGCCGCCGCGGCCCTGCCGTTCCATCGCAAATGGACCGAGACGACCACGGCCCTGCTGAGCGACAACGCCGTGGCCGCGCGCGCCGCGTTTCAGTCGCTGGCGGTCGACATCGCGGGCTCGCCGCTGCTGATCGAGCGCGACCGTTTCGCGCTGCTGGCGGCCTACTCCAGCGAAAGGGAAAAGTGGAAGGCCAGGAAGAAGTCCCTGAAATCCGCTGCCGGCGACGGCAAGAGCCAGAACATCACGTCCGCGGTGGCGGACAGGCAGAAAGCCGCGGCCGCCAGGAACAGTCCCGTTGCGCAACCGCTGGACGCCGCGAGGCTCCTGCTGGCGAAATCGGCGGCGGCAGGCGCGGGCACGCCCCCCGCCGGGCAAGACAATGCTTCGTTGACGCTGGCGCTTTCCGCACTGCTGGATACGCTGCAACCCGGCGCAAACGGCAAGCCCGGCGCACCGCCCGCCGCCTTGTCCGGAGCCTCCCGGGAGATGCTGTCGGCGATACTGGGAGAATCGTCCTAGCGGCCGGTCGGCGACCGCGCGATGCCGCCTACGGCTCGCGCGTGAAGACTTTCCCGGCGACGCCGCGCAGGACCTCGACGTACTCGTCACGCTTGCTTTGGAAGCGGTCGGAAGGGCCCGAGATGGCCATGGCGACGCATTCTTCGCCCAGCCAACCCGACACGGCCAGCGCGTCCGCGCCGTCCCCGCCTTCACCATGAGTGTGATACCAGCCTCGTTCGCGGCTCTTGTCGATTTCGGCCAGGAGCGCATCGGGCTCGGTAACCGTGGCGGACGTCAGCTTGCGCAGCGGCTTGGCGGCCAGCAGCTTGCGCGCCGCCTCCGGCGGCAAGCCGCCCAGCAAGGACTTGCCCATGGCGGACGCATGCAGCGCAATGCGCTCGCCCAGGCCCAGGATATAGCGCAGCGGATACTTGCCATCGCGCACGGCGACGATCTTGACCGCGGCGCCGTCGATGCGCCCGATGTAGGCGGTTTCCCCGGTACGCTCGGACAACTGCTCGAGCGCTTCGCGCGTGGCATGGATGATGGGATCGACCGTGCTTATCTGCTGGACGGCAAGCAACAGTTTGCCGGTCGGGTAGTAGCGCCGCGACTGCGTGCGGAACAGGTAGCCCAATTGATGCAAGGTGTGCAGCAGGTCCAGGCAGCTGCTGTCGGCCAGATCCAGCAGCCGGGCCAGGTCGGAATTTGAGAGTTCTCTTTTCTCTCGCGCGAAGACTTCAAATACCGCCATGGCACGGGCGGCGGCGCTAACAAAGGTCGGCATATGACGCTCAATTACCTGGAGTTTGCCATCGGCCTGCGACACAAGCGCAGCAAGTTGAAAAGGCGTGGTTAAACGGCGTCGGAAGTGTAGTCCATGTCAACGAACAGGAGCAACATTGCGCTCGTCCTGCGCCAGCACCAGATCCCATATGTGCTGACCGATAGGATGCTCGCGCTCTTCGTACAGATGGGCCAGCAAACCGCCCGCGCGCCCGACCAGCATGAGGCCGCGCGCAATCATCGGATCCAGCTCCATGTCGCAGATGATGGCGCCGATTGCGCCGACCACGTTCATGGGCAGGTTCTTGTTCCGGTCTTGCAGCAGCACACGGTGCACGGCATCCATCAGGCGCCAGTGCTTGCCATGAAAGCCCAGCTCCTGCGCCAGCTGGCGCAGCGTCGGCACGCGCGGATCGCCATTCACATGTATGGGATGACCGATGCCGTAGACAGGCTGCCTCTTTTCCCTGCTGGCGCTGAGCATGGCGCGCGCCGCGGCGTCGCACTCGGCTTCGTCCGGGTCATCGGACAGGCCGGCGGCGCCGGCGGCCAGCATCTCGGCGCAGTTCTGGGTAGTGCCCAGGAAGACGCTGCCCGCGCCCAGCAGGCCGGCGGCCACGGCGGCCTGCATCGCTTCCGGCGCGCCCAGGTAGGTCAGCCGGGCGCTCATGGCGCTGGGGGTCAAGCCGTGGTCGCAGGCGGTGACCAGGATATGGTTGATCATGGTCTTCTCGGCCGCGCTGGGTGTGCGGTTGAAGATCACCAGCAGCATCATGTCGACGAAGTCGACTTTTCCCAGCAGTTCAGTGGCCAGGTTCTTGCCGCGCACGGTAATGACTTCCGGGGTGGTGTACCCGATCTCGGTCTTGATCAATTCATTTCTCCACTATCTGTTCAATGGACTGCGACGCGCGGCAGGCGACCAGCATCCTCACGCTGCAGACGCATACCGTTTCCCCATGCTGATTAATGCCTTGCCGTTCGAACTCGACCACGCCCCGGCTGGTATCGCTGGCCAGGCGCCGGCCGGCCACCAGGATCCTGACCTTGATCGTGTCGCCGACAAACGTGGGCTTGGCGAAGCGATAGGACATCTCCAGCAGGCCCAGGATCGACGGTTCCAGGCACTGGTTCAGCACGGTGCGGGTGTTCAGGCCGGACATGATGGAGCCGACCAGCATGCCGTGCGCGATGCGCCGGCCGAATTTGCTTTGGCCCGCGTAGACCGCATCCGTATGCAGGCGGTTGTAGTCGCCGCTCAGGCCGGCGAAGGCGACGACGTCGGCTTCGGTGATGGTGCGCGCCGCGGTCTCGACCGCCAGGCCCGGCGGCAGGTCGTCCCAGTAATAGCGCAAGTCCGCCAGCGCGCCGGGCGCGGGCGTCTCGACTGCAATCTGCGCTGCCATCACTTCGCCGTCTCCGCCGCGTTGATCGCGGACAGGCCCAGCACCTCGCGGCCCACGATCAGCGTCTGCACTTCCGCCGTGCCTTCCGGTATCGTGCCGCCGCTGGTATCGCGGAAGATGCGCTCCAACGGGTATTCGGTCGAATAGCCCAGGCCGCCATGGACGCTCAGCGCAATCTTGGCGACTTCGTGCGCGGCTTCGGCGCCGTACAGTTTGGCGATGGAGCATTCGACGCGCGCGGGCAGGCCTTTCTGCACGGCCACGGCCGCCTTGTAGCCCAGCGCCCGCGCCGCTTCGGTGCGGACCATCATGTCGACGATATGCTTCTGCACGAGTTGGAATTCGCCGATGGGGCGGCCGAACTGGCGCCGGGTCTTGGCGTATTCAATGGACAGATCCAGTGCGGCCTGCGCCGCGCCCACGGCGCCCATTGCGATGTTCAGGCGGCCATAGTTCAGGCCTGTCAGCATGGTCTTGAGCGCAGTGCCCTCGGCGCCCAGCAGATTCTCCTTGGGTACGCGCACGCCGTCAAAACGCAGCTCGGCGGTGCCGGACGCTTTCAGGACCATTTTGTCGACCAGGCGCGCCTCGTAGGGCGACTGTTCGCGTTCGACCAGGAACAGCGAGAGCTTGCCGTCGCAGCCGGCGCTGAAGGTACGCGCCAGGACGATCGCGTAGTCGGCGTTGACCCCGTTGGTAATCCACAGCTTGCTGCCGTTCAGCACATAGTGGTCGCCCTGGTCTTCCGCCTTGAGCTCGATGCCGGCCACGTTGGAGCCGTGGTTGGGTTCGCTGATCGCCACGCAGACATTCTTGGCCGACGCCAGCACGGGCCGCAGGAATTTCTCTTTCTGGGCCGGCGTACCGTAGGCATTGACGAGGCGCAGGAAGATATTCGTGATGTTGAGGATGGTGCGCAACGATCCCCAGCAATACCCGGCCTCTTCGACCATCATCGCCCACGTGACGAAATCCAGGCCGAAGCCGCCGTCGTCCTCCGGAAGCAGTCCGCCGATGTAGCCGAATGGCGCCAGCCCCTCCAGCACGTCCGCAGGGATGCGCTTGTCGGCCTCGCAAGCGGCGATGCGCGGGCCCACCTCGGCCTTCATATAGCGCCTGATGCTGTCGCGCAGGGCCAGTTGATCGGTATCGAAATCAAAATCCATGTTGTCCTCCAGGCGGCCAATTCAAGATATGGGGTGTGCGTCTCAAGACGAAAAACGTCCGCCCGTCACGTACAGGGTGACGCCGGTGATGTAGCGGGCGCGCTCCGAAGCGATGAAGGCGACGGACGACGCGATATCGTCCGGCTGGCCCAGGAAGCCGACCGGATTCTTGGCCAATGCCGCATCTCGCAATGCCGGATAGGACGGCAGGGACTGGATCAGCTCGGTCTCGACGAAGCCGGGCGCGATGGCGTTGACGGTAATGCCGAACTTGGCCTGTTCCAGCGACAGGGCGCGGGTGAAGCCCACCAGGCCCAGCTTGGCGGTGGTGTAGTTGGTCTGGCCAGGGTTGCCGAACACAGAACGCGAGGCGATATTGATGATGCGCCCCCACTTGCGCTCCATCATGCCCGGCAGCACGGCGCGGGTGCAATGGAAGGCGCCTTTCAGGATGGTGTCGACCACCGAATCCCAATCGGACTCGGCCATCTTTCCCAGATACTTGTCGCGCGTGAAACCCGCGTTGTTGACCAGGATGTCGACGCCACCGTAGGCAGAAGCCGCAGCGTCCACCATGGCGGCGACGGCGTCGCGCTCACAGACGTCGCACTGGAGGCCGATCGCCTCGAGGCCCTCATCGCGCAGCCGCTGCGCCGTCGCCGCGGCGGTCTGGCCGTCGATGTCGGTGATCACGACGCGCGCTCCTTCTTCGGCCAGCACCCGCGCCGTCTGGGCGCCTATGCCGCGACCCGATCCGGTCACCAGCGCCACTTTTCCCGCAATTTTCAAATCCATGCGTAACTCTTTCCTGTGTGGATGGAACGGCCGGCGGCCGTGCGTGCCATCACGCAATTCCCCTGGGCGCGCCACCCCGTTCCGGGGCGGTGGCAACCCCTGCGGGAGGGCTTATTAAATTCATAATATCGTATAGAACAACGAGATGTCGAATTTATTTCCGATTGACCTATGCGGTATCTCGAATTAGTATCCGACCTGTTGTATTAATTGCACCATCAACCATTGCCAGGCGGGCATGCGCGACATGCCCGGAGGACCTCGAATGTTTTCAGACCTTGCCCCGCTGTTCGATCCCAGCTCCCTCGTCCTGATCGGCGCCTCGGACCGGCCCGCCAGCATCGGCCAGCGCGCCTTGACCAATATCGTCGAGCACTCCAGCTACACCGGCGAACTATTTCTGGTCAACGCCACCAAGGACACGGTCATGGGCAGGCGCGCGTATCGCTCGGTGATGGATCTGCCCTATGCGCCACAGACTGCGATCGTGGTCGTGCCGGCGCCGGCGGCGGTCAGCGTGCTGGCGGACTGCGGCCGCAAGGGTGTCAAGTTCGCCATCGTCCTGACCTCTGGCTTCGGCGAGACCGGCGAGGCGGGCCGCCAGCTCGAAGAACAGATGCGCGCCATCGTCCGCGAAACCGGCATCCGGATCTACGGACCGAACTGCCCCGGCATGAACAACAACAACCGCGGCCTGGGCTTCACGTTCTCGCCCGCTTTCCAGTACGACCGCATGCCCGGCCCGATCGGCCTGGTCACGCAGGGCGGCGGACTCGGCCGCACATTCCTGCAAGCCAGCGGCCGCGGCATCGGCATCGGCCTGTGGTGTTCGAGCGGCAACGAGGTCGACCTGACCGCCAGCGACTACATCAACCACATGGCCGCGATGCCCGAAATCAAAGTCATCGTCACGCTGCTGGAAGGCATCAACGACGCGCCCCGTTTCGCTGCCGCAGCGCTCAATGCCGCGCGCCAGGGCAAACCCATCGTGGCCCTGAAGGTCGGCAAGTCCGCCTACGGCGTCAAGGCCACGCAATCCCATACCGCCGCGCTGTCGGGCAGCGCGGACATCAACAGCGCCGCCTTCCGACAACTGGGGATCGTGGAGGTCGACGACATCGATGAACTGATCGATACCGCCGCGCTGCTGGCCCGCGGCGTGCCTGCGCGCGCCATTCGCACCGCCGTGTATTCGTTCTCGGGCGGCACCGTCGCGCTGGCTGCGGACATGCTGGGTTCCGCGGACCTGGCGCTCGCCGAGTTCGAACCGCGGACCCGCCAGGCCCTGGCGGAGCTGCTTCCCAGCTATGCGGCCATCGACAATCCCGTCGACACCACCGCGGAGATCCTGGTCCAGAGCGACATCAGCTACGGTTCGCTGCTGCGTGTGGCCCAGGACCCGAATGTGGACGTCGTGCTCTATCCCATTCCCATGGAATACGGCGACACGACACTGGCCGCCTGCCAGAACCTGGTCAAGGTGCAGGCCGAAGTCGATATCCCCATCGTGCCGGTCTGGATGAGCGACAAGCTGGGAACCGGCTACCAATGCCTGGTCGATGCAGGCATTGCACCCATCCGGACACTGGGCAAGGCCATCAAGGCGCTGGCGAAATGGAACGGCCATGGCGCATCCGCCCGCGCCTTCGATCCGGCATGGGAGCCCTCCATCATGCATGCGGCGCCCCAACGCGATACGCAGGCGCCGCAAGCCTACGCCGAGCGCGCCGCCAAGCAGTTGCTGAGCGAAGCCGGGGTCGCCGTGCCCTTCGGGCGCGTCTGCCGCACGGTCGATGACGCCGTGGCCGCGGCCGCGCAATGCGGCGGCCCGGTGGTGGCCAAGATCGTCAGCCCGCAGATCCTCCACAAGTCGGACATCGGCGGCGTCATCGTCGGACTGCGCACGGCCGAGGAAATCCGCAACGCATGGGAGCTGATCATGGCGCGGGCGCGCGAGGCGTATCCGCAGGCGGACATCGAAGGCATCCTGATCGAACAAATGATGGCGCAACGCGGCGTGGAAACCCTGGTCGGCGTGCACCGCGACGACCTGTTCGGCCATGTCCTGACCTTCGGCCTGGGCGGCGTCTATGTCGAGGTCTTCAGGGACGTGAGCCGCCGCCTCTTGCCGCTCACGCCCGCCGACGCGCGCGCCATGATCGCGGAGACCCGCTGCCATCAGCTGCTTGCCGGGTGCCGAGGCCAGGCGCCTGCCGATATCGGCGCCCTGGAAAAACTGCTGCTGGCCGTGTCCGACTTCGTGACGCGCGGCCCCTATGAGGTCCAGGAACTTGATCTGAATCCCGTGCTGGTCAGCCCGGACGGCGCCGTCGCGCTGGACGCCGTGCTGATCGCATCCGCGCGATAGCGCACTTCAACATCCGCCGCTCCAGATGGCGGACCCATACAACAGGAGACTACCCATGTTCAACAAGCTCTTCGGACCCGCGGCGGGCGTGCTCGCCGCCGCCATGGCGCTCGCGCCGCTCAACGCCTCGGCCGACGCCGCCTTTCCGGACCGCCCGATACGGTTCATCGTCCCGTTCACCGCCGGCGGCATCACGGACAATGTGGCGCGCACGGTCGGCGCCCGCGCCTCCGAACTGCTGGGGCAGCCCATCATCGTCGAGAATCGCGCCGGAGCGGGCGGCAACATCGGCGCGGAATACGCGGCCAACAGCAAGCCGGACGGCTATACGATCTTTCTCGGCACCCAAGGCACCCAGGTCACCAATCCCCTGATCTACAAGAACGCCAGCAAGCCTGACAAGGCCCTGGTCGCCGTGCAGGGGCTGACGGCCATTCCCAATATCCTTGTCGTCAACGAATCCCGCCCGTACAACACGCTGGAGAAGCTCGTCGCCTATGCCAAGGCCAATCCGGGCAAGCTCAACACGTCCAGCGCCGGCGCCGGCACCGGCACGCACCTTGCGGCCGAACTGTTCCAGTCCGTCGCTGGCGTGAAATTCAGCCATATCCCGTTCAAGGGCAGCGCGCCTTCGATCACCGCGCTGATCGGCGGCCAGGTCGACATTTCCTTCGACTACCCGGTCTCGACCGAATCCTTCATCAAGAGCGGCAAGATCCGCGCGCTCGCCGTCACCGGAGAAGCCAGGCTGCCGTCCTTCCCCGAAGTGCCCACGCTCGCGGAACTCGGCTATCCGGGCGCCACCTCCGTGTCCTGGATGGGCCTCTTCGTGCCCGCCGACACGCCCGCGCAAGTGAGCGCCAAACTCGAAAAGGCGTTCGCCCAGGCCATCGACGATCCGCAGATCGCTTCGCGCCTGATCGCCTTCGGCGGCGTGCCGTTGAAGAAATCCGGCGTGGATTTCTCCTCTTTCGTGAAGGACGAATCCGTCAAGTGGGGCAATGTGGTCAAGGAAGCCAAGGTGCAGCTGGACTAGGAGCCTTGCCATGCCTCACCCGCACCCTCTTCCCCTTTCCGGCATCGCGGTTGCCGACTTTTCCGAACTGCTGCCAGGGCCGTTCCTGACCCAGAACCTTCTGGAACTGGGCGCCGCCGTCACAAAGATCGAGCGCCCTCCGCACGGCGACAACGCGCGCCGGCTCTACCCCGGCGTGTTCGATGCCGTCAACCGCGACAAGCCATGCGTCATGCTTGATCTCAAGCAGCCGGCAGGTGTGCAGGCGGCCCGCGAAATCATCGCGCGCAGCGATGTCCTGGTCGAGGGATTCCGTCCGGGCGTCATGGCGCGTCTGGGCCTGGGCCATGACGAGGCCGCCGCCATCAATCCCGGGCTGGTCTACGTGTCGTTGAGCGGCTACGGCCAGCACGGCCCCAATGCGCAGCGGCCAGGCCATGACATCAACTATCTCGCCACGGCGGGCGCATTGGCGCTGGCGGGCAGCGATCCCGCCATGCCTGCGCCAGGAGCCGGCCTGCCCGTCGCCGACCTTTGCGGCGCCATGTATGCCTTGTCCAGCATCTTGGCGGCGTTGATGCAGCGCCAGCATACGGGCCGCGGGCAACATCTGGACGTGTCGCTGACGGACTGCGTGGCCCACTGGATGAATCCGCGCCTGGGCCAGTTCTCCTCGGCCGGACTCGCCAGCCTGGCCGCGCAGCGCCAGGACGTGTTGAACAAGCCCGCCTATGGCGTGTTCCGCACGCGCGATGGCGCCTGCGTCGCGATTGCGGCGCTGGAGGACCACTTCTGGCTGCGCCTGGTGCAAGCCTTTGCCTTGGACCTGAGCATTGCGGAAACCTCGTCCTATCACCAGCGCGTAACGCTGGCCACGGACCTCAACCACGCGATCGCCGGACACGTGGCCGGCCTGGATGCGCCGGACATCATCGCCCGCCTGGAGGCCGCGGACGTGCCGGTATCGCTGGTGGAAGAGCCCCTGGCGCTGCGCGACACACCCCATGCGCGCGCCCGCGGTCTCTTCGACGGCCATGCCGAGGCGCGGTACGTCCGCTACCCGGTACGGCTGGCCCACATGAACGAGGGTTGAATGGCCGCGCACATCGGCCTGGACGCGGCAAAGCTGAGCGCGCGCGAGACCTACCGGCTGCTGACCTCCTGTCTCGTACCCCGGCCCATCGCCTGGGTATCCAGCATGGACGCGATGGGCCGGGGCAATCTGGCCCCCTTCAGCTTCTACACCATGGTGTCGACGGAACCGCCGCTGATCGCCCTGAGCATCAGCCAGCACCAGGGCCAGGATAAGGACACTTCGGCCAACATCCTGGAAACGGGAGACTTCGTCGTCAACTTCGTCACGCTGGAACAGCTTGCCCCCATGCACGCGTCCTCGGGCCGCTACCCGGCGGATGTCGACGAGGCCGCGCTGCTGGGCGTGGACATGGTCGCAAGCACGCGGGTCAGACCGCGTGGCGTCGCGCGCAGCCCCATCCGGCTCGAATGCAAGCTGGCGCAGGCGCTCACCTTCGGCATCCAGTCCGCACGCCTGCTGGTGGGCGAGGTCATCCATTTCAGCATCGCCGAGCACTGCATGAGCGATGGCCGCATCGATGGTTCGCTGCTCGACCCTGCCTGCCGCCTTGGCGGCCCCTGGTATGCGGGCCTGGGCCCCAGAATCTCTGCCGGCCCGGCGCAGTCACTCTCCACTTCTGAATAGGCACTCCATGAGCCAGTATCAAGCGCCATTGCATGACATCGACTTCCTCACGACCGCGGTGTTTCCCCTGGACCCGCATCTACAGCGCTGCGGCTCCGCGCTGGACGCCGGGCTGGCGCGCTCCGTCGTGCTCGAAGCCGGGAAATTCGCGCAAGGCTTGCTGGATCCCCTCAATCGCATCGGCGATCAGCAGGGCTGCCGCCTGCATGAAGGCGGCGTTTCCACGCCCGTCGGGTTCCAGCAGGCCTACCGCGCCTTCTGCGAAGGCGGATGGAATGGCTTGCGCCAACCCGAACAATACGGCGGCCAGGGGCTTTCCTGCGTGCTGTCCACCCTGACCGAAGAGATCTGGCACGCCTGCAACCCCAGCTTCGCCCTCTGCGCCATGCTGACCGGCGGCGCCATCGAAACCCTCCTGCATGCGGCGTCCCCGGCCTTGAAGGACCAGTTGCTGCCCCGGCTGATCAGCGGTGAATGGACCGGCACCATGAATTTGACGGAACCTGCGGCAGGCTCGGACCTTGGGGCCGTGCGCACCCGGGCAATCCCGCTGGAGGACGGATCCTATGCGATATCCGGCCAGAAGATCTTCATCACCTACGGCGACCATGACCTCGCGTCCAACATCATCCATCTGGTGCTGGCCCGCACGCCCGATGCGCCTTCCGGCGCAAAAGGCCTGTCGCTGTTCGCCGTGCCCAAATACCTGATCCAGGACGGCGGCTCGCCGGGCGCGCGCAACGATGTGCACTGCACGGCCCTGGAGCACAAACTGGGCATCCATGCCAGCCCCACCGCGGTCATGCAGTTCGGCGCCGGGCAGGGCGCCACCGGCTACCTGGTCGGCGAGCTGAACCAGGGCCTGATGCACATGTTCGTCATGATGAACGAAGCCCGCTGCGCCGTCGGCAACCAGGGCCTGGCCGTTGCCGAACGCGCTTTCCAGCATGCGGTCTGGTATGCGCGGGAACGCAGCCAGGGCAAGGTCGTCGGCGAAGAGGGCGCGGCGCTTCCCATCTTGCGCCACCCGGACGTACGCCGCCTGCTGCTTTCCATGAAGACCCGAATTGAATCGATGCGCGCGCTGGGCATGTACCTATCGATGCAGAGGGATCTGGCCCATGCCGGCGCGGACCTCGAAGTCCGCAGCCGCGCCCAGGCCCGCGTCGATCTGCTGATACCCGTCATGAAAGGCTGGTTCACCGAGACCGCCCAACGGATCACGTATGACGCGGTCCAGGTCTTCGGCGGCATGGGCTTCATCGAGGAAACCGGCGCGGCCCAGTACTACCGGGATGCGCGCATCCTGACCATCTACGAAGGCACCACCGCGATCCAGGCCAACGACCTGCTGGGCCGCAAGACGATCCGGGACGGCGGCGCGCAAGCCACGCTGCTACTCGATGAGATGTCCCACCTGGCCGAGGCGATGCTGGCGGGCGCGGCGCCGGCCCGCGAGTTCGGCCGCAGTCTGCGGCAGGGCTGCGCGCATTTGCGCGAAGCCATCGCGTGGCTGCTGGAACGCCATGCCGCCGATCCGCGCGCCACCCATGCGGGCGCCGTGTCCTATCTTGAGCTCTGGGGCCTGGTGGCGGGCGCCTGGATGCAAGGGCTGCGCCTGCGCGCAGCGCTGGACGGCGGGGCCGACGGCGCCGCGCTGCAGGCAATCCAGGCCAGCGCCCAGTTCTATGCAGGCAATCTACTGGTCCAGTCCGGCGCCTTGCGGCAGGCCATCAGCACAGGCGGCTCCAGCATTGACGCCTTTCCCGACGCCTGCTGGTCCACTTAGAGTGCTATCTCTGCACCAGCGTCGCGCCGATCACCTTCATCGTCGGCATCAGTTGGCGCCAGGCGTCCTTGGGCATGGACGCCGGCCGCCGCAGCTGCGCCGCGGCGGGATCGTCCAGCAGATCGCCCTTGCAGGCGAAGACGATGCTGTTGGTCATGTCGTCGTCCACCACTTCGAACATGGATGCGCCGAACGATGCACGCACCCGGTCCATGTATTCGTGATGGTCCGGGTGGTTCACATGGAAGTTGATCACCAGGATGCCGTCCTCGCGCAAGGCCCTGAAACAGTCGGCGTAGAACTCAGCCGAACATAGCGGGCCGGGAATCCCGCCTACGCCGAACCCGTCCAGGAATATCACGTCGGCATGGTCCGACAGTCCGCGCATGTGTTCGGCCGCGTCGGCCTGGATCACGCGGAACCGTTCCCCGTCGCGCGGCACCATGAACGCGTCACGCAGGGCGATCACGGCGGGGTCGATCTCGACCACTTCGACAGCGCTGCCCGACAGATAGCGATGGCAGAACTTGGGCAGCGAGCCGCCGCCCAGCCCCACCATCAAGATACGGTCTGGATCCGGATTGAAGAGCACGAAGCCCATCATCATCCGCGTGTACTCCAGCTCCAGCGCGTCGGGATTGAGCGTGGACATGCTGCTCTGGATTTCCTGCTGCGTGAAATGCAGGGTGCGCCGGGTGCCGGAATTCTGGACAAAGGGGCGCAGGTGCGCCGCCGGCGCGCCGGCAGGCTGGGTATCGGAAGGATTGTGAACGTCGTCGGGCATGAAACACTGCGTATTGCGGAGAAACACGCAGAAGATACCACTGCCCGGCCCGGCGACGCCCGCCGCCCCTCAGACCAGCAGCACCGGGCAGGGCGCATGGGCGATGACCCGCGCGCACACCGACCCCAGCAGGGCGTCCAGAAACGGCGCCCGATGGTGCGAGCCCATCACGATGGCCGTGGCGCCGACCTTGATCGCATGCGCCACGATCTTGTCCGGCGTGTGTCCCGTGAGCTCATGGCATTCGAAGCTGACATTCCCCGCGCGCAGAATGTCGACCACGGACTTCATTGCCTTGTCGCTCTCTTCGTGATGCCAGGCGTCGATGTCGGCCTGACCGATGAAGGCTTTGACATCGCCAGTCACGTCGGCCTCGCAATGCAATACATGCACCGTGAAATCCCGGTTCAGCAACGGCCCTTCGACCAGATAGCGCGCCGCGGCGTCGCTGTGGCTGGACCCATCGGTGGCAAGAATGATCGTGTTCATGACAGATCTCCGGTTCGTGGGACTCAGCCCTTGGGACCCGCGGCCTTGGCCGCGGCCCGTCTGGGCAGGAACATGCTGGCGCCCACGGATGCCAGCAGGATCAGGCCTACCGCTACTAGCGACCACTGCACCGGCACATGGAACCATGGCGCGGCCAGCATCTTGCCGCCGATGATGATGAGCACCGCGGCAAGTCCGTGCTTGAGGTAGCGGAAACGCTCCCGCATGTCGGCCAGCAGGAAATACAGCGCCCGCAGGCCCATGATGGCAAAGATATTGGAGGTAAAGACCAGGAACGGGTCGGTGGTGACGGCGAAGATGGCGGGGATGCTGTCGACCGCGAACACAACGTCGCTCGCCTCTATCATCAGCAGCACGACAAACATGGGCGTGGCATGCCGCAGGCCGCCAATGCGCACGAAGAATGACTCGCCGTGGTAGTCCTTGGTAATGCGCATGGAAGACCGCAGCATGCGCACCAGCGGATTGCGGGCGATATCAGGCTGATGATCCGCCCGGGCCAGCATCCTGGCGCCGGTTACCACCAGCAGCAAGCCGAACACGTAAAACAGCCAGTCGAAGCGCGACAGCAGCCATACGCCGGCGAGTATCATGCAGACCCGCATCACGATGGCGCCCAGCACGCCATACAGCAGCACCCGGCGCTGCAATTCCAGCGGCACCACGAAGTAGCCGAAGATCAGCGAAAAGACGAACATATTGTCCACGGACAGGGACAGTTCGATCAGATAGCCGGTGTAGAACTCCAGCGTCTTGCGGTGCGCAACGGCCCGCCCCAGGGTGGTATCCAGATACCACCACATCAAGGCGCCGAACAAGGCGGCCAGCGCCATCCATACGCCCACCCAGAACAGGGCTTCGCGGGGCCGCACGCGATGCGCATGCCGCCCGCCCAGCACGTAAAGATCCAGTGCCAGCACGACCAGCACAAACCCGACGAACCCTACCCACATCGGCAGGGTGGCAAAGGTCTCGACCTGAGTCATCAGGACCTCCCGCCGTCGCTGCAAGACCGCTATGCGACGGCCAGCGGTACACAATGCATGTACGAGTCCAGTCTAGAACTTCCGGACACGGCGAACAATTCGCCTGGATCGAACCGACGCTCAGGTTTTTTGGAACCATCGCCGACGGTTCGCCAGGGGCGTTGGCGCCTCAGCCCAGATACTCCACATTGCCGCAGACGGAGATGCTCTGGCCGCTGATGATGGCGCCCTCGTCGGAACAAAGGTAGGCCACCTGATTGGCGATGTCCTGCGGACTGGTCATGCGGCGCAACGACACCTTGTCCACCAGCTGCTCGCGCATCGCATCGTTGCTCACGCCGCTGGCGGCGGCGCGGGCGGCGATGATCCGTTCGACCCGGTCGCCCGAGACGACGCCCGGCAGCACGGAATTGACGCGGATGTTCGACGGCCCCAGTTCCATGGCCCAGGTCTGCGTCAGGCCAGCCAGGCCGAATTTGCTGGCGCTGTAGGGCGTGCGCAGCGAAAAGCCCAGGCGCCCCGCGACAGACGAGATATTGACGATGGCGCCACCCCCAGCCGCGCGCAGCAGCGGCACCGCGCTGCGCGCGCACAGGAAGGTTCCGGTCAGATTGACGTCCAGCGTGCGTTGCCACGCGTCCAGCGTGGTTTCCTCCAGCCGGTTGGTCGGACCGGACACCCCCGCATTGTTGACGAGGGCGTCGAGCTTGCCCCATTTCTCCGTCAGCTCGCCGAACATGGCCTGGACTTGCGCTTCGCTGGACACGTCCGTCAGGCTGACGCCCAGACGGGGATGCTCGGCAGCGGCGGCCTTGCATGCGGCCTCATCCACGTCGCAGACATGCACCTCGGCGCCCGCCTCCAGAAACCTGCGCGCGATCACCAAACCTATCCCTTGCGCGCCCGCGGTGATGAGGACGCGTTTACCTTGCAGTGAATTGCTCATGGCGTTTCCTTGTCAGAGCGCGAATTCGGGCCGGATTCCGCTTTTGAGCGGCAGGCCCAGGATCTCGCGCGCTTCCGCGGGCGTGGCAGGCTCCATGTCCATTTCGCGGATGATGCGCACAACCCGCTCGGTCAGCTGGACGTTGGTGGCCAGCTCTCCGTGGCGGTAGTACAGGTTGTCCTCCAGGCCGACCCGCGCATGGCCGCCCAGCAACAGGGCGGCGATATTGGCCTCCAGCTGCGCCGGCCCGATGCCGCTGACGCAGAAGATGCTGTTTTTGGGCAGCAGGTCCACCATCATCTGCAGGTGCCGTACCGAAAACGGCATGGCGTTCTGGAAATTGCGATGCACATTCATGACCAGGTTGATGAAATGGGGGCCTTCGTCCAACCCCTCTTCGATCAGCGTCGTGGCATCTTGCAGGATGTGCGTGGGGCTGAAGACCTCCCATTCTGGCTTAATGCCGCGCGCCTGCATGCCGGCGGCCAGTTCGCGGGCCTTGCTAAGCGGCGTGTTCATCAGGTATTCGCGGTCGCCGAACGCGAGGTTCAAGGTCGTGGCGTCCAGCGTGCACATCTCGGCGCCAGCGTCCATGCCCTTGAGCCGCTCTTCCCACAGGATCTCCCATGTGCCCGGCGTGGTCTCCTTGACCATGTCGCCATGCACCCCGCCGCCGGTGGAGTTGTTCAGCACGATATCGCAGCGGTCACGGATGAGCCGGTTCATTTCCCGGTACACCGAGGCGTCGCAGGTCGCCTGGTCGTCGGGACGGCGCGCGTGCAGCGCCACCACGCTGGCGCCGGCGTTATAGCAGCGGTATACGTCCTCCGCGATCTCCAGCGGCTGGGTGGGCAGGTGCGGGTTCTGGCTCTTGAATGCCATGCCCCCGGTCGGGGCAATCGTGACGATGACTTTACGTTTGCTCATGAGGTTCACTTCCAGAGCGCGCAGCGGCTCTCTTCCTTGGTGGTGAAGGCCTGGTTGCCGTCAATGGTCTGCACGACATTGAAATAGTCCCAGGGCTCCTTGGACTGTTCCGGCGTCTTGACTTGCAGCAGGTACATGTCGTGCACGACCCGCCCGTCCGGCCGCACCACGCCGTTCTTGATGTAGACGTCGTTCAGCTTGTTTTCGCGCAGATAGGCCAGCACGCGGTCGGCGTCGTCAGTGCCCGTGGCCTTGACCGCCCGCAGGTATTGCAGCGCCGCAGAGTAATCGGCCGCCTGTAGCGAGGAAGGCATGGCCTTACGCCGCTCGAAGAAAGCGCGGCCCCAGGCGCGGGTTTCGTCCGACGTATTCCAGTACCAGCTGTCCGTCAGGTACATGCCTTGCGAAGCCGGCAGCCCCATGGCATGGACGTCGTTGATGAACATGATCAGCCCCGCCAGGCGCATGGTCTTGGTGATGCCGAATTCATTGGCGGCCTTGATCGAGTTCGTGGCGTCCGCGCCGGCGTTGGCCAAGGCGAGGATATCCGCCTTGCTGCTTTGCGCCTGCAACAGGAAGGACGAAAAGTCGCTGGCCGCCAGTGGGTGCCTGACCGATCCGACGACGGTGCCGCCGCCGGCCTCGACCACCTTCGTCGTGTCCGCCTGCAAGGCATTGCCGAACGCGTAATCCGCGGTCAGGAAGTACCATTTCTTGCCGCCTGCCTTGACCACCGCCGCGCCGGTGCCGCGCGCCTGGGCCACGGTGTCGTAGGCGTAGTTCAAGGTATAGGGCGTGCACTGCTCATTGGTCAGCGCCGGCGCGCCCGCGCCCACCACGATGATGGGCCGCTTCTTGTCGGCCGCCACTTTGGACATGGCCAGCGCCGTGCTGGAATTGGTGCCGCCGATCAGCATGTCCAGGCCCGCCTGGTCAAACCATTCGCGCGCCTTGGCCGAGGCGATGTCCGCCTTGTTCTGGTGATCGGCCGTCAGCAGCTCGATCTTCTTGCCGTTGATCTCGCCGCCCATCTCCTGGATCGCCATCTTGATGGCCTCGGCGCCACCAGGGCCATCCGGCCCCGAGTACACGCCGGACATGTCGGTGATGAAGCCGATTCGAATAACATCGTCAGAAATCTGCGCCTGGGCCGCAGGGGCGTGCAGCAGCGACACGGCCAGACCGCAGGCCAGGGCGCTGCGGCACATCATGCCTTGCATGGGCAACATGCTTGTCTCCTCTTGTGGGTTTTGGCGTCGGGAACCTCGGCTATTCTGGTGCTGGGCCCCGGCGGCGGACAGTCATCATGGTGACAAAGCGGCCTAGGGTTTACCTGAGCGGCAACACAAGAGCGACGAAGGAGGAAGACGATGCGCGAACCGCCAGCCGATGCCGGCAACGAACGCTTGAGCGCGACGCGGCGGCGCGCGCAGGGCGCCGTGGACAAGATGCTCGACGTGGTTCCTTGGTACAAGGGCTTGCCGGAACTCGAACGCACCATGATCCGCGCGGAACTGCGAGTCGTATCGCTGGCGGCCGGCGAATTCCTGTTCCGGGCGGGCAGCCGTTCGCCGGGATGGTATGGCGTGGTACAGGGCTTGGTGAAGTGGTCCTCGCCCGGCGCCGACGGCAAGACGCTGTCCCTGGCCGGATTCAGCACCGGCAGCTGGTTCGGCGAAGCCACCATGATCCGCCGCGAGCGGTTTGAATACGAGGTGGTCGCCCTCAGGCCCAGCCAGATCGTGATACTGCCGCGCGAAACCTGTGAACGCCTGTGGAACCACAACATCGAATTCACCAAGGCGCTCATGACGCACCTGGCGCAGCGGGTGGACTGGCTGATGCGCAGCTTCACTTCCAATGTGCTGCTGGACGTCGACACGACGGTTGCGCGCGCCGTCGCCGCGCAATTCAACGCGGAAAGGCATTCCGGCACGAATGGGCGCCTCAAGGTTTCCCAAGAAGAAATCGCAGGCCTGTGCGGCATTTCGCGGCAACGCTGCAATGCGGCGCTTGCCAGGCTCGCCCGAGCGGGCGTGTTGGAAACCTACTATGGCGGGCTGGCCATCCTCGACGTGGACGAGTTGCACAGGCTGGCCGACATCAAGCAGAGCACTTAACAAACCGGACCCAGCGGTATAAGAAAAGATGCCGCACAGAACAGAAATTCTGTCTTTTCGCGCGATGGGGACGACTCTATAGTTGCCGCGGCTAAAACAACAAGCCAGCTTTCCGCACCTGAGGAGTCCGCCATGAAAACCCCGTCCGCGCCCCCCGTTTCGCTCCTGGATCCCTATGTCGGCACAGACGATCTACCTCTGTACACGACTACCGTCTCCGTGACCGGCGGCGCGTCCGGACATGGCCGCTCGTCCGGCAAGGCCGTCTCCAATGACGGCGAACTGGAGCTCGAGCTCAGGCTGCCCAAGGAGCTGGGCGGCAATGGCGGCGGCACCAATCCCGAGCAATTGTTCGCGGCGGGATTTGCCGCGTGCTTCCATGGCGCCATGAAGCTGGTCGCGACGAAGAACCGCATTGCGCTGCCGGCCGATTTCGCCGTGCACTGCACCACCACCTTCGCGCGCGATGCGTTTGACGGCCTGTTCTCCATCAAGGCCAGACTGGAAATTTCCCTGCCGGGACTGGCCAAGGACATGGCATTGGCGCTGGTCCACGAGACCGAGTCGATCTGCCCGTATTCCAAGATGGCGGATCAGGGCATCGCGTCGTCGGTGCATCTCAGCTGAACGGCCGCAGGCATTCCGCCTCAATCGTCCAACAGAACCAGGCAGGACACGTCCGGCTCCCGCTGCGTGGAGATGAACCGTTCAAACTTCAGCGTCTCCATGTTGAAAATACCCAGCTTGTCATTGTCCTGGCTGACGTAGGCCAGCGGCCGGGCCGGATGATAGCTCAGCGCGATGGCACGAGCCTCCAAGGGGACATGCCCCAGTTCCCTAAGATCGGCCGGATCGACGATGGACAGGCTGCGTTCGCCGTAGTTCGTGACCACCAGCCTGCCGTCGCGATACTGGTATAGGCGCGTCGCGTCGTCGCGGGAAGGCGCGGACCGCAGCACCCTCATGGTCGCGGTATCGATCGCGCACAGGGTGTTGCTCCAGCGGCAGGTGACGTAGAGCGTCTGTTCGTCGGCACTAAGGGCATAGCCCTCTGGCTTCTCGCCCGGCGCGCACGGCACTGGCGCAACAGTCGCGTCGAACGGCCGGATCTTCGTCACGGTGTGCGACAGCAGGTTCATCGAGTACGCCGTCTGTCCATCACGACTCAGCGCGAACAGATGGCTCTTGATGCCGCCCGTCGGCACGGCACGGCGCGGCGCCGTGTCGCTTGCGGGACGATCGAGCACCAGCAACTGCGCGCGATCTTCGCTGAGCACGAACAACCTTCCCTCGCGGTCCATCTGCATGCCGTGCAGGCGATTGAAGGGCGCAACGTCTATGGTGCGGACCAGCCGGCGCTCACGGATGTCGATCTGGAAGATCTTCGTGCCGCCCGCGCCCAAATGGCCGGAGGTCTCGACACCGTAGTGGCCGACGTAGGCAAAACGCCTGGCCGTATCCACCACGAACTCGTGCGGATACTCCTCCAATGGAATGCTGTGCAGGCGTGCGCCGGTAGCGACGTCGTAGAAGCTGAAACAGTGGCTGCACTTCTCCACCAACAGCAGGATTTCCTGGCTCATGGGCGCTGTACTCCTTCGGTATTCAGGATGATTCGGTAGAGCGACGTGGACGCCGCGATATAGAGCTGATTTCGCCGCTTTCCACCAAAGGTGAGATTTCCCACTTTCTCTGGCACCGCGATGCGGCCCAGGCAGGTTCCGTCCGGCAACAGCACCTGGACCGAGTCTGCGCTGCTGGTGTACAGCCAGCCGCGACGATCCACGCGAAAGCCGTCGGGCAGGCCAGGACTCACGTCCGCGACCACGCGGAAGTTGGAAAGCGATGCGCCGTTCACGTCGAATGCCACGATCCGGTGGTTGCCGCCGCCGTCGGTACGCAGCGCGGCCGACGTGTCGCTAACGTACAGCACGGACTCGTCCGGCGAGAACGCCAATCCGTTCGGCTCCTCGACCTGGGCGCTCGCCGCATGCAGCCGCCCGGTCTTCGGGTCGTAGCAGAACACGTGGTTCGCATCCTGTTCGCTGGGCGCCTTCTGCCCCTCCCGGTCGCTCAGAATTCCATACGGCGGATCGGTGAACCATATGGCGCCGTCGCTGCGGACCACCAGGTCGTTGGGCGAATTCAGCCGTCTGCCTTCATACCGGTCCACCACGACCTCGCCGCGGCGGCTGGCATCCAAGCCCTTGGCGTCCAAGCGGGTCCGCACGATCGCGCGCAGGCCGTGCGAACAGTGCAACAGGTCGCCGTTGAGATCGCGCGCATGGCCATTGGTGAACCCGGCCGCCTCGCGCCAGACGGTCATGCCATCGCGCGCCGACCAGCGCAAGATACGGTTTTTGGGAATGTCGCTCCAGAGCACCGAGTCGTCTTCGCTGACCCAGACCGGCCCCTCGCTCCATACCGCGCCGCTGCACAGCCGCTCCAGGTTGGCGCCACGCACCACCGGCTCCAGCCGGGCATCCAGTATCGTTATCCCATCCCTCATGACAACGGCCCTCTCGCCTGATTCAGTTCTGGCTTGCCGGACGCCATTCCGTGCCCGAGCTTGCGCACGCCCCAGCCCACGGGCTCGAGCGCCGCGCCGGGTAGAGACGGATCCAGGCCCCAGATGGCCTGGTACGTATCGATGCAACGCCCCTGGCGCTGCAGGCGCGCCGCAAGGCTGAACAGACCTGCCCACCAGCAGACTATGGCCAGCCACATCCAGCGCGGCGCATCGGCGGTCCACAAGCCCATCGCGATAGCTGCCACGGCCAGTAGCAAGGCAAAGTATCCCAGCGACTTGTGCACGCGTTCGAACCGGATGCGGCGCGGCGTCATGTCGTAGTGATCACCATGCAGATCGATGACCGCGCCTTGGGCATCCCTGCGCGGCGCGGTGGGACCGCCCTTGGTGCCCCGCAGATGCCCGCCCAGAACTTGCAGCAGGCCCAGCGCGAATAAGGACCATCCCAGGAACGCGTGCGCATCCCGGACCGGGCCGCGGTAGCCATCTTGCCGCCACACCAGACAGATCCCGATCACGGCCAGGGCTACCGCGCAGTAGTTGCACAACCGGTGGCCATGCCACCAGGCCTTGTTGTCCAGCGCCGCAGGCCAGGGCTGCCTGGGCATGACTTTGAAAAACCTGGCCAGCATTACCGCAAGCGGCACCAGGACGCCCCATGCGAGCGTCATGATCCGCCCGTGCCAAGACACCGCCGACGTAATGAAATGCCCGGTCGAGCCGCTGATGGGCGTGGCGAGCCATGCGTAGAGATCTTGCAACATGGCAACGGTTCAGTGACCGGTCCCGAGGAGCTTCACGGCTTCCCCCGGGATCGGGGTATAGCTGCTGCCGCCGCGGGCCAGAATTTTCTGCGCGCCGCCATGGGCCTCGATCAGCGCGCCCTGATCGCGCTTGGCTTCCTGATCGGTCAGCGCCGGGTCGCAGATGGCTTCCAGCTGCCCGCGAAAGCCGCGCACGATCTCGCCCATGGCGGGATCCTGCGCGATATCGTGGACCTCCTCGGGGTCCAGTTCCAGGTCGAACAGCTCGGGCTCGAAACCTGTGTAGTGGATGTACTTGTACCGCCCCTGGCGCAGCATGTAGGCCGCGCTGACGCCGCCTGCCGCGTGATACTCGCTGAATACCGCGCGGCTGGAGTCATACGGCGAGTCCGCGATATCGAAGAACGAACGGCCGGGCATCCCCGCCGGCATTGGCGCGTCCGCACCCACCGCCTGCAGGATCGAAGGGAAGAAGTCCACATGCGACACCGGCGTGGCCACGCGCCGGCTGGCGGCGATGCCGGGGCCGCTGGCCAGCATGGGGACGCCGGCGGACTCTTCGTACATGGTCGATTTTCCCCACAGCGCGCGCGCGCCGAGATTGTCGCCGTGGTCCGAAATGAAGACCACCCGCGTCGTCCGCGCCAGGCCGGTCTCCTCCAGCGCATGCAGGATCCGTCCGACGTTCGCGTCCAGGAACGAGCATAGACCGTAATAGGAGGCGATGGCGATTCGCCGCTGCTCGTCGCTTTCAAAGTACGAGTCGAATCCATAGCAGTCGTTCCACGCCTGTATCCACGGGTGATAGGGCGCGCGTTTGCCTGGCAGTTCGATGTCGCGGCCCGCGTACATCGCGTAGTACTCCGGCGGAGCGATCAGGGGCGAGTGCGGCGAGATGAAAGACGTGTACAGCACCCAGGGTTTGTCGTGCGGAACGCGGCTGGCTTCGCGCAGCCATGCCACCGTCCTGGACGTGATATCGCGGTCGTAGCGGGTGTAGCTGCTCTCGCCCGGTCCGATGCTGCGCGCCAGGTCGGCGGATTGGTGCCGCGTGGGCAGCGGATCGCGGATCAGCCCGTAGAGATCGCCCACGCCCGCCTCGATGTGCATCGGAATGATCTGTTCGGAAAAGCCGCCGTCGATATCGTCCCCGCTGTAATGCAACTTGCCTATGGAGGTGACGCGATGGCCGGCGTCCCGCAGCACGTGCGCCCAGCTGGGCATGCGGCCGTCATAGGCGATGGCGTTGTCCCAGCAGCGGTTCTGGTGCACATGGCGTCCCGTGGCGAAGGCAGCGCGCGCGGGCACGCAGATGGGAGAGCTGGAATACGCGTTGTCGTAGATGGTGCCGCCCGCCGCCAGTCGGTCCAGATTGGGTGTCTTGACCACGGGATGGCCGTTGTACCCGAGCACCTTCTTGTTGTGCTCGTCGTCCATGATGATGAGTAGATTCTGCGCCTGCATCATTCCGCCTTCAGCTTGTTCTCTTGGATGACCTGCTGCCAGCGGACGGACTCCGCCGCCACGAACGCCTCCAGCTGCTTGCCACTGCCTGGAACCGGGTCAGCGCCCGCCTTCTCGAACTGATCCTTCACGGCAGGCGACGCCAGCGCCTTCTGCAAGGCGCCTTCCAGCGCGGCGCGCACAGCCGGGGGCAACTGCGCCGGACCGAATAGGGCATGCCAGTTGTCGATCGCGAAGCCCGGCAGGCCTGCCTCCGCCGCCGAGGCCACGTCCGGCAAGGCGCCGGACCGCCTGGCCGCAGTCACGAAAAGGGGCACCACGCGCTTGCCCTGCGCCAATGCCGTCGCGGCGGGAATGCCGGCGAAGGTCAGGTCCACCTGGCCTGCCGCCACGGCCGTCATGGCCGCGTTGCCGCTCTTGTACGGAATGTGCAGCAGCTTCCCGCCGAGCTGCCGCTGCAACAGCACGCCCGCCAGATGCTGCGGTCCGCCTATGCCAGGCGAGGCGTAGCTCATCTCCACCGCAGCCCCCTTGGCCTTGGTCTGAAGCTGCGCATAGTCGTTCACGGCCAGCGCAGGCGAGGCCACCAGCACCAGCGGCACCGACGCCACCATGCCTATCGGCGTGAAGCTCTTGGCGGGGTCGTAGTCGACGGGATAGAACGAAGGCGAGAGCACCATGTTCGAGACCGTGCCCATCAACAGCGTGTATCCGTCCTTGGGCGACATGGCCACGCTCTTCGCGCCTATCACCCCCGCCGCACCGGCCTTGTTCTCGACGATGATGGACTGGCCCAGCAACGGACCCATTTCATTGGCGAGCACCCGCGCCAAGGCATCGGGCGCGCTGCCGGCCTCGGACCCCACCACGATCTTGATCGGATGCGACGGATACTTGTCGTCTGCCGCCGCCGTGGCGGTCAGCGCACAGCAAGCGGCGGCAAACAGCCAGGCCGCCCGCGCGGCCCCGCGCGTTGCGATCGCGCTGGCGGCCCGATTGCTTGCGATTGATCTCATGCTTTGTCTCACTCTTTTTTGGGGATGGCCCGACGGCGCTTCCGTACCGCAATCATTCGCGCGCAATGCATTCCCGTAAAATGAAAAGTGTTGATGAATCGATAGCCACTGGTTATTTGTAAACATGACATCCGCGTCCGTCTCCCATCTGCTAAATCGCCTGAGAATGCGTCAGATGGCGCTGCTGCTCGCCATCGACGAAGACGGCACGCTAGGCGCCGCAGCGCGCGCCATTGGCATGACCCAGCCCGCTGCGACCAAGATGCTGCACGAGCTGGAAGAGACGCTGGGACAGGAGCTCTTCGACCGCGTGGGCCGCGTGCTCAGGCTCAACGCCGCCGGCCGGCTGGCGCTGCTGAGCTTCAGGGGCATGACGGGCACGCTTGAACAACTGCAGCGCGAACTCAACGAACTGCGGCTCGGCCGGGCGGGCCGGCTCTCCATCGGCAGCATCATGGCCGCCTCGCCCATGTTTCTGACGCGTTCGCTGGCCAAGCTCAAGAAGCAGTATCCGCTGCTGTCGGTGGATATCGAGGTGGGCACCAGCGACAGGCTGATGGAGCAGCTGGACCGTGGCGAACTCGACGTGGTGATCGGGCGTGTGCCAGGCGCTTCAGGTTCCTACCGCTTCCGCGCCCTGGACGAAGAAACAATCTCGGTCATTTGCGCACCCGGCCATCCGCTGGCCCGGATGCGCGCCCCCGCCTTCGATCGGATCAGCGGGTTTCCATGGGTATTGCAGCCGGAGGGCAGCCCCATGCGCGAAGTCATCACGCAAGAATTCATGAATCACCACACCGCCCTGCCGCCAGGGCTGATAGAGACGTCGTCCACGCTTATCACTGTGCATCTGGTCATCAGCACCAACATGATTGCCGCCTTACCTCAGCCGGTGGCGAAAGGCTTCCAGACGCACAAGATGATCGGACTGGTGAAGTACACGATGCAGAATAGGCTTTCGTCCTACGGCAGCATCGTCCGGGCGGACCGACCTATGTCGTCGCAGGTCGAGCACTTCTTGCGCTTGATACACGAAGAGGACTCGGTATCTTGGTGAGAGGCGACGTTGGCCTGCCGCTCCGCGATTCTTGGCTCTCTCGGTGCATGCAAGAAGGCTGAAGAGCATATGAACTTCAGCCGTTGATGTCTGAGAAATTACTTTTTCCCCGCAGTTTGCTTGCGGATTCGTAATCCGCGAGTAGGCCTTCTGACGAGAGCATGCCGCTACAGTGGCTTTGCATATAAAGCTGCAAATTGTCGATTTTCATGTTGACGCTCTCACACCAAAATGAAAATTCTAGTCATCGAAGACGAGAGAAAGCTCGCCGAGAATCTTCGCCGCAGTCTCACTCACAACAACTATCTGGTCGACATCGCGCTCGACGGTATCAGCGGTTTGCAACTGGCGGACGAGCAACAGTATGACTTGATCATCCTGGACGTGGTTCTGCCCGGCATGGATGGATTCGAAGTGCTGCGCCGAGTTCGGTTGCACGACAGCGTGCCCGTCATAATGCTGACGAGCAGGACCAGTCTGGAAGATCGCGTGCGTGGCCTGGAGCAAGGCGCGGATGACTACCTCGTCAAGCCATTCTCGCTGTCGGAACTGCTCGCGCGCGTCCTAGCGCTGAAGCGGCGTGGGATCAGCTTCGGAGATATGATGTGCGGCCAGAACATCCTGCGCGTTGCCGACCTGGAGCTTGATCTGCTGCGACGGCGCGTGACACGCGGCGGCGCGCGCCTAGAGCTGACTGCCAAGGAATTCTGCTTGTTGACGTTCCTGATGCGTCGCCAGGGCGAAGTCCTGTCCCGCCTTGTATTGGCCGAGCACGTTTGGGACATGAACTTCAACAGCAATACCAATGTTGTCGAGGTCGCGATACGCCGGCTTCGGGCAAAAGTGGACGATCCCTTCGACGTCAAGCTGCTGCATACTTTCCGCGGCATGGGATATACGATCGAGCACCGCGAAATGGAATGATCGGTCGACCGTGGCACGCGGTTTCAGGCATGTCAAGGCAAAAAGAGGCGAGGCGGGGCTGCAAATTGCAGCCCCTGCCCAGTCTTATCCGCCCTGCCGCTCAGAATGAGTGACGCAGGCCGATCATTGCCTCCGTTGCCTTGGCGTCAGACAGGAAAGCGAAATTCCTGGTGTACGACGCAACCGCGTACATGGTGGTGCGCTTGGACAAGCTGTACGAGTAGCCCAGCGAATAGGTACTGCTGACCGAGTCGCCGCCGGTCAAACTGCGGTTGTTCGGATCCACGCGCTGCCATGAGCCGAACATGCTGCTGGCGCCGCCCAGCGGCGCGGATGCCGCCAGCAGATAGGAGTTCGTGCTGAAGCCGTCGACGAAGACATTGGATGGCGTGCCCCGAAAGTTGCCAATGCCCGCACCGGAGGGGAGGCTCTTGCCGGCGAACCAGCCATCCGTTGCGCGCTCGTAGGCCAGAGCCAGCTTGAAGACTTCAAAATCATAGGAGCCGCCCACCGTGAACGAACGGGGAGTGGCCGCCGTCTGGGCAGACGACAGCTTGTTTGAGGCATTCAACTGCTCGTAGGCGAAGAACCCCATGAGCGGACCATTCGCGTAGCTGATTCCGCTGGTAATGGCGCGTGTGTTATCGGCGGTTCTGAAGCCCGTCTGCGCTGCGTTGCGGTCGTCGGCGTTGAACGCATAGCCGGCGGAAAAGCGGAAGCCCCCCATCGACGGACTTTCATACAAGGCCAGGTTGTCGTAGCGCACCCAGTTCGAACTGCTGAATCCCAGCCCGCCGCCGGTATTCAATTGCGTGAAGCCGCCGCCGAAGTCCGGACCGAACATCGCATACATCAGGCGCGTGGCGACGTTGTACTGACGGCCCAGACGAAATTCGCCCCAGTCAGCGCTGCCAAGGCCAACGGTTGCCTCACGACCGAACAGACGGCTGTTCTGGCTGGAGCTGCCATTGGCGGAATCGTAGCCGGACTCCAGGCGGAATGTGGCGTACAGTCCGCCACCCAGGTCTTCCTTGCCACGCAATCCCCACCGCGAGCCGGCAGTCTGACCCGTGGTCATGCCTACGCGGCTTCCCGCCATGTCGGTCTTCATGCCCGTTTCCCGATTGATGTATGAACCATCGACCTTCGCGTAGCCGATGCCCGTGTCGATGATTCCATAAAGCGTGACGGAGGTCTGGGCATAAGCTACCGAGGAAAGTGTGGCTGCGGATAAAGCCACTAGCAGGGTCTTCTTCATGTATTGCTCCTTTTGCAGTCGGACAAGTGAGCTGGCCGACAAAAGAGCACGTAGTGCTTATCCGCTGCTTTTCATATGCGAATGAGATGTTCTGTCGGCCAGTGCCAAAACCAGTTTGTTCAGATGCAGCCGACAGGAAACGAACGGATGAATTACAAATACAACATCGCCGCGTAATGTGACGAGCTCTACCCAGAACGGAATCTCAAGTACTTGTTTTATTTGGAAAATTTGAGCCTCCCCCTGGGTGCACGGAGCCTTGGTTGGCGGATAGTGATTTCCCGGACTCTCGAGGAAATGTCGTCAATATGCGACGCAACGAAATCCTGTCTGCCGCCAAGAAGAATATGCCGGTCTCTTTATTTCATCTTCCCGGCGGGAAAGTAATTTTTTGGTCGCCGTTTTGATGGACTCGGGTTTTTATAATTTCTGCATTGCCTGTTTTCCAATCTGGCTAACGCGCCGCGATCCCAGATGGCCGAATTTGTCCGCACACGCAATGGCATCGAATCGCGGCAGGCATTGCACCTTATGAAGCAGTAACCGGACTCTCGTAGTGAGCGTGTCGAGCGACCTCCTCTACGCGAAGGGAAGAGGTCATTCCAGGCGCATACCGCCCAGTGCGGTATGCGCCTCTTTTTTGGCTGGGCCGGGACTACCCCGCAAGCTTGTCCGCCGCCGTCTGCAGTCCGTCCAGGACGTGGTCTGCCAGCGCCGGCGGAAAGTCTTGTGGCAGCCTGGCGCGGACCGCGCGCACGGCATCCGGGGTACGGGCGACCAGATCGTCCAGCACGAATGAGGTTCCACGACCGTCCTGCGTCACGACGCCATGGCGCGCGCCCACCGTCAGCCAGTGGCGGCGCTGGATGTCGCGCATGCACCAATGCGGGTTCTTCGAGCGCACGGCCATCGCCATCTTCGCGCGGATGGGCGCCAGCTTGCCTGGCCCCTCGCCCAGGATCGGATAGGCGGACAACACGTCGTATAGCGGGGTAAGTTCGTAGGCCCCGCCGGGCCGCAAGAACAGGCTGAAGTTCTTCGCGTGGCCGTCCGTTGCGCACAGCATCCAGAACAGGACCTGAGCCTGGAAAAACGTCCGCCTGTCATGCTCGGTGTCGCGCGAGGTTTCGAGCAGATGCATGATGCGGTCAATGCCGGGGCCGCCATCCGCCTCGTACTTCAGGTGCGGCGGGGTGCCGGTCGCCTGGCACATGTCTTCCTGCGGCAGGCGGATGAGACTACGCTTGCCATTTTCGCCGTCCCGCCAGCGGCGGTCAAAACGTTCGACCGCGAGCACCTTCATGTCTTCGAAGCTCAGAACTTCCGTGCGCGCCACAGGCATGCCGTAGGCAGCCAGGATCTCCGAGCACAGCCATTCGTTTTCCACCGACTCGCTCAGGTCGAACTTCATGTTGCCGACCAGTCCCAATGGCAGCTTGAGGATGTGAGTCGTTGGCGTAGCGCCTTGCGGCAGGCACCAGCGTCCATCCATCCGCAGCAAGGCGGTCTTCTCTTGTGCGCCGGCGATGGAAATACGGAAATCATCCTCATCGATGGTCAAGCCGCCGAGGGGTGCCGGCGCCAGAACGCTGCGCAACAGCTGCGCCACCTGGGCATCGCTCAATGGCGTCGCTTGCACCGACGTCACGTCTGCCGGCGTTGTGCCGGCAGGCAGGATCTGCAAGGCGCCCGCGCAATCGCGGCCGATTTCGGCAAGCAGGGCGAACGCGTCGGTCGAGCCTGCCCGGAACCGGCGCACAACCCGCTCGCGGATTTCCTTGCTGTCGGGCAACAGGTTTTCGAAGTATGCGCGGACCGCGTCGCCGCGATGCGGGCCATTGCCCGGCGTGAAGGGCAGGGAGAGTGACAATGGCCTGCCCGGTCCGGAGGCGATCCAGTCCTTGTCGTACTGCAGGACTTCACCGGCGTGGGGCCGACTGCTCCACTCTCCCACATAGGTGCCATTCATCCATAGGCCCAGGACCTGGGCGTGTGAACGTCGCCCCATGGCTTTACCAGCTAGGTTCGGATGTTGTTTCGGATGCCGGCTGCGCGCCTCGCTGACGCAGGACCAGTTCGACCCCCAGGATGCTGAGCAACTGCAGCAGCCGGTCGGCGCTAACCCTGTCGGCATTGCGCTCCAGGGCGGACAAGGTCTGCTGTGTAATCCCCAGGCGCAAGGCGGTGGCCGCCTGGGTCAGGCCGGCCGGTTTCTGCGAGCCGCGACTACCGGTCTCATGATCCCACGCAATCGACCCCGACCCTGGACGCCGGCAACGGCGTATCTCCGCCCGTATTCCCCGCGAACTTGCGGATCTTCTCCGCCAACTCCGGCGTCGGCTTTTCATAACCGTAGCAATACGGCGGCGTCGGCGCGGCCTCGGGGCGGTAATCCTGCAGCACGGGCTTCGCATCGCCCAGGTACAGATTATCTTTCAACCGCAGGAAGGCCTTGTAGTCGCGCGTGTAGCCATGCTGGGACTTCAGTTTCTCGTAGGCGCCACGATCGGATTCGCCGTTTTCCAGCGCGCTGCGCTTGGCGGCGATGGGAATGTAGTGGCAGTAGTTCACGTTGATGCCTTCCACCGTGGGAAAGAACTCGGGCTCCACGCATTTGCGTTGCGTGGAGTTCTTGAAGATATTGCCTTCGACCAGCGCGCGGGCCTCCAGGCTGAAACTCATGCCGTAGAAATCCCAGTCTTCCAGCAGATTGTTGAAGAGGTGGAAAGTGCCGAACTGTCCGCGGGGATTGCGCTGCACGGTGTTGAGAAAGTAATTGTGATGCAGCGTCACGCGCGCGATCGAATCGCGGTCGTAGTTGGCGTAGAGATTCTTCGAGGTTATGTTGTTGAGCAGCATGACCTTGTTCGAGTTATGGAACTTGGTCCATGAGATCGTGACATCTGTCGAACCGTTCTTCACGTTCAGCAGCCGGTCCGACATGCGCGAAAGGTCCATGTGGTCGACCCACACGTCGCGGCTGTTGTTGGCCACGTTCACGGCCTGCGTCAACCGCGACAGGCGCCCGTCGATCGTCAGGTGCGTAAGGATGACGTTCTTGCTGCCATACACGCCCAGCCCGTCGTCGATCAGGGTGACACGCTTGCCGCGCCCGTCTATGGTCGTGTTCGACGGCACGCGCAGCTGCGTATTCAGGACGATGGTCATGTCGGACGCGAAGCGGATCCAGGTCGGACCCTTCTTCGCCTGCGCCAGCGCGGCGCGCAGCGTTCCAGGACCCGAGTCCTGGTCGGAGGTGACGTCGATGAATTTCCCGCCCAAGCCGCCCGTGGCCTGCGCGCCGTAGCCCTCGCGCTGCTGCAGCAGCGCCGCGATGGACGGACAGTGCTCGTCCGGACTTTTGCACGCTACGTCAGCTGCCGCCGCGCCGCCGTAAAGCGCGGCCAGGGCGAGCAGCCAACGCGCGGCTTTCGTTGCAACCTTCATCGGCATTCGCTCCTATTGCTGCGCGGACCGGTCCGCGGCGGTGACGTGGCGCCAGATGCCTCCGCTCAGGCGCAGATTTTCCGGGGGGCCGGCCAGATGCTCCCTCAGCCGTTCAAAATAGGCCTGCTGCCAGCGCAGGGAGTACGCATCGGCGTCCTCGCCGGGCTGGGGTGCGGGCAGCATCTCCAGGGTATAGGCAACGTGGCCGTTCTCCCAGCGCGGCGCGTAGAACACCGAGGACACGCCCATGCGATGCGCCAGGTGCGACGCGAAGCTGGAATACGTTACTTCCTGCCCTTCGAAGGTGGTGCGCGGCGCCGCCGGATTGGCCGCGCCGTCTATGGCCAGGCACAGCACATAACCCGACGTCAATGCGCGCATGCAGGCCTTGGCGACCTGTGCCTCGGTCTGGTCCGCCGTGGAGATCAGGGCGGCGGAATAACTGCTCTGCGCAATGCTGGGCGCGGTCGCCAGCCAACGCGACGGGATGCCCACCAGTTCCAGCGCCATCAGCCCGGCATACATGGGGCCGACGTGCGCCGTGGCGACCACCACGCCCTTGCCGGCGGCCAGCAACGGCGCAAAGAAGCGCTCGCCGGTGTCGAGTTCTCCCAGCACCTGCATCGCCTCTTCGACGCTCTCTTCGCGGCATTCAAGCCAGTCGAACAGCAGGTGGTCCACCAGATGACCCCAGCGCGCGCGACGCTCCCATTGCGCGCGGTCGATACTGGTGTCGCCGCGCATCGACCAGGCCCAGTCCAGGCGCGCCTGCGGAATAGGAGCGGCAGGCAGCCGCTCCTCCAGCTGCGCCATGGCCTCCTGGAAAGTCGCCGGCAGCCGCTGGCCGCGTTGCGCGACATATTTCCCGAACAGCGTCTCGGCCTCCTGCTTGCGCCCGGCCTGCGACAGTGCGCTGATGGCCGCGCGCTGCCAGAGCGGCTTCTCGGGCGATTTCTCCAGCAGCTGCATCATCTGGTCGGCCGCGGCATCGTACTGCAGCGTATAGCGCAAGGCGCGCGCATAGAAGGCCCGCGTCTGTTCCAGATCCGGCGCCAGGTCGACGGCCTGCTTCAGCGGCGCCAGGGCCTCCTTGTAGCGTCCAGCGCGCAGCAGGGTCTCGCCATGCAGCGTCAAGAGCCTGACGTCCGCGGGCGCCGCGCTCAGGCCGGCCTCGAAATGCGCCAGGGCGTGCACCTTGCGGTCGTCCTCGTTGCCGCGCCGCAAATGCGCCAACCCCAGGGACGAGCGCAAGACAGCGCAGTCGTGGCCCGCGCCCAAGGCCGCATCGCCGAACCGGATCGCCGCCTCCACCCTGCCATCCTCAAGCAGGGCGCGCACGGCCATCGTCGCCACGCGCTCGTTGGGCAGTTCGCGCGGGTCCAGCGCCGCCGCCATGTCCGCCGCCTCTGCCGCGTCGCCATTGCGCACGAAGGCCATCAGCCAGGCATGGGCTTCGCCGGGCTCGCTTTCCGCCATGCTCCTGGTCGCGCGGGCGACCTCGGCGGCCTCGGCCGTCCGGCCGGCCTGCACGCGCAACTGGATGCGCGCGGCATGCAGGGCCGCGGCGCCGGGCTCGATGCCGGCGGCGGCGTCCGCCTCGGCGATGGCGCGATCCCATTGCTCGGTGCGGCCGAAGAGGCTGGCGAGCAGGCGTCGCTCGTCGGCGCGCGCGGGATAGACCGCGACCATGATCTCCAGCGCGGCTATGGCCGGGGCCAGTCTGCCCTCCCGCACCAGGGGGGAAACCAGCAGGCGGCGCGCGTCGCGCCAGCCGTCGGCCGCCTGCCGCAGCGCCGGCTCCAGCGCGGGCATTTCATTCAGCGGCTCGGCCGACGAATGAATCCGCTTGATCAGATCGCGCAAGCGCGCCGTGGCGTCGACTCCGACCGGACGATCCGCAATTGCCGTATCAACCATGACGCAACCCCCTCAACAAAGCCATCGCCACGCGCGCGATGAACATCAACACAAAGCCCAACGCCAGCGCCTGCAGCAGCAGGATCCCCGTGCGCGGACTGCTCGGGCGGTCCGTGGGCACCGGCTGGGCAATGATGGACAGGTAGCGCTGCAGGCGCAGCGTGTCGGTCATGGCCTGCTGGTAGGTTTGCTGCGCCAGGGTCAGGTTCGAATCCGCGAACACCTGGGCATTCCTCAGCGCTTCGTAGGATTTGAGCTGCTTGGCTTCCGTGTTGCCGCCGCCGCTCAGGCGCTGGCGCACCGCCGCAATCCGCTTCTTCAGGGACGTCACCTGCATCTCGGCGGGCCGCAGCATGAAATGGTCCTTGTTGCCCAGCGCGCGGATCTTGTCGAGATTGATCTGTGCGGTGTTGAGCTCTCCTTCCAGCTGGCTGGAAAGGTTCAGCAGCATCGTCACCGTGGCGGTGGGGTCGATGTTGCCGTGGGTGGTGCGCCACGCGGTCAGCGTCTCTCTGGCGGCAAGCGCCTTCTGCTCCGCGAGCTTCACTGCCTCCTCGCTCACCTTCAATTTGTCGGCGACGCCCTTCTCGTTCATGGAGCTGACAAAGTTCTCGGCCAGCTCGATGAGCGCCCTGGACAGCATCGCGGCGTCCTCCGACGAAAACGCGCTCACGCGCAGCACGTCGATCTGCTCCAGCGCGTTGAAGGAAACCTTGACCGAAGCCTGATAGGCGCGGAAGAGATCATCCTCGCTGGAGTCCTCGGCCAGATGGTTTATCGGGTCCATGCCCGCCCGGATCAAGTACTGGCGCAGGCCGACCTTCTTGTCGAGCTGCTGCATGGCGTCGCGCGACTTCAGAAAATCGGCAACCGCCCATCCGTCCACGAAGCCGCCCAGCATGCCGCCCGCGTTGCCCGTGGTCAGGAGGCTGGCCGCCGCGCCGCCACCGCCTTGCTGGCCGGAGGCCGACTGTACAAAGAAGCGCGACTCGGCCTCGTAGCGGGGCGTGGCAAACAGAGAAACATAGATCAAGGCGCACACTACCGGCGCCAGCACCATGAGCGTGTTGATCCAGCGGTGGCGGCGTCGCTCGCGCAGCGCCGATTGGCGTTCGCGGCGGCGGCGTTCGATTTCGGACCTGCCCTCAGAGGCCGATTCCGCCCTCATCGAAGCCGCCTCCGAAGACGTCGTCGCCTGTGCCGGATTCGCTCCTTGATCGTCGCGGAGGATACTTGCGGATGCACTGGTCGAGGTCGTCTTCGATGCTGAGCGCGCTTCGTTCATAAATCAAACCCTTGAAGCAATAGTCCGCCAACTGATTCTGGCGATAACTGGAAAGAATGAGTGTCCGGCCAACCAGCCGCTCCTCGAAAAGAGCCAGCCAGAGGCGGGTGAAACGGCAAGGCTCGAAGGGGATGGCCCCTTCGATCACATAGACGTCGAACGCTGGCGCCAGCGCCAGCGCAAAGGAGAACTCCTGTCGCGCATAGAGCGGCCAATGCTCCATGGGTTTGGCCAGGGTCCTGGGATCGCTGACCAGGTCGGCGACCAGTTCATGCGTGGCATCCGCGTCGATCTCGTACATCTCGCTGACGAAGTCGATCATGCTCAGGCCGTTGGCCTTGCCCCGGATGAAGCCCTGCCGGCCTATCGCCCACGACACGTTGCCATCGTGCTTGACGAAGCCCTGGCGCGGGGGCCGCAGACCGCACAACACGTCGACGATCTGGCGATGCAGTTCGGGCGCGTGCGACAGCAAGGCATAGCGCCCGACCGGGATCGCGAGATCGACATTGGAAAGCAGCGCTTGCCTGCTTCCGAATGCATAGGGCTCGTCAGTGACGCCATTGAAATGGATCATCTACTTGCCTCACATCGGCTGAACATTGGGACGGGCCAGACGCTCGGCCGCCAATGCAAGCACCATCAAGAAAACCAAAGAGGTCAGGAAATACCTCAAGCTCGCATCGTGCGAGGTGTAGGCCTCGAAGTAGGCCGAGCGCAACAGCTGCATGCCGTGCGCCAACGGCAGCCACAGCATCCAGGGACGCAGATTCTCCGGCAACTGCTCCGAGACAAAGAACACGGCTGCGAAAATCTGCAGAAAGCGTTCAATGATCGGCGCCAGCCTGAGAAAGAAATGCCAGAACGTCGCGATCGATCCGAACAGCACGCCCAGCGCAACCCCGAAACACCCCATCAGCACCACGTAAAGCAGGAACCCCGACCAGCTCTTGGGCAGCGTGATGAGCTCCAAGGCATGGCCTGCGCTGATCAGCACCAGGAACACCACCAGATACACCGACACGTAAATGAACGCCTGCACCAGTGCGCACATCAATGGCGTTACGCCCTGGAAATTCAGCAGGCCGCGAGCCGATACATAGGCAGTGCTGCTCCTGAAGACGATTTGCCGGAACATGATCCAGGTCGTCGCCCCCAGCAGCGAGAACGTCTGCACATCCATGCCCATGATGTAGTGCGTGCCCATCAGGATGTACAGCGACGAGATCAGCGTCAGCAGCACGACCGGGCCTACCAGCGCCCAAACCAGCGCGATCCGGCTCTCGCCGTGCATCACGCGCAGCTGGTAGATGAACATCGCCAGCAGCGTGCGCCCGACCGGCCGGAACTTCACCGAGTGGCTCGGATCATGCCCCTCATGCAGGCCTTGCAGGCGCTCCCGCAATATCGCGAGATCGCCGGCCTCGTCCTGCGGCACCTCGACTTCCAGCGCGATGTCGTTGCGCGAGGCGTGGCGGCGCGCTTCACGCGCCTCGTCCTGCTTCCTGCGCTCCACGCGCCGCGCATGCGCCGCGGCCAGGCGTTCGTCTTCCGCCACCAGCTTGGCCGGCATGTAGCCCGGCGCGAACACGTCGACGCCGTCGCGGATGTCCATTTCAAGCAGGCGCACGATGACGCGCAAACGCCGCCGCGAAAAATCGGCCAGCGTCTCGTCGACATCGCCGCGCACGATTTCCGCATCCAGCTCCGCCTGCACCGCCTCGTACACCGCCCGCCGGGCCGCCACGGAATCGTGCGGCTCGCCCTCCAGGCGCGCGACCAGCGGCTTGAGCAGGACGGCCGGCGTGGCCTTTGCTTCAAACAATGCCGCCGGATCCAGGCGCCAGGCCGCGACGCCGGATCCCACTGCGTAACTGCTGTCCTTCCGGCGCGAACGCCAGCCCTTGATCCTGTCCTCGTTGCTCATCGACACGCTATTGGCTTATGCCGGACGAGCCGCCCGAATCGCTGTCGATGGCACGCGTGGCGCTGAAGCCGGCACTCATCGTGACGCGGAACGCCGACAAGACCTTCTGCACCTGCGTGAACGGCGCGTCGGAGATGTAGATGGCCTGGCCTTCATGCACGGTGAATTCCCGCGCCAGCGCCACCTGCTCCGGCCGCGTCAGGTCGAACTGGTAGACCACCGGCAGCAAATCCGGCTTGCCCTCGGCGCCGGCCTTGGCGGGCGTGAACAGGAATACGGAACGCGGATCCGCCAGCTTGTCGTCCAGGCCCTTGGAATCCGCCAGCGCGTCCAGCACGCTGTAGTTGCGCTTGCTGATGGCCACCCGCCCCTGGTTGCCAGCCGCGCCCAGCACGGTCAGATACTCCTTCGAGTCATAAGCGGTGATGACGTCGCCGGCCCGCAGCAGGATGTCATTGTTCTGGTTGCGGTAGATATCCGACAGTCGCACCGACGCCACCTGGTTGTCGCGGCGCAGGCTGATGACCAACTGCTCGGGATTCGTCTGCACCGGCGCGGCCTGCGCCAGCGCGCTGCTCAGGCGCTGGGAGGTCTGGGTGATGGCATACATGCCGGGCTTGGTCAGGTTGCCCTGCACGGTCACCATCTGCCCGCGCGCATCCGCGGCGCGCGTCACGCTGACGTCCGCGCCCACGACGAGCCTGGCCAGGCGTGCCACGACGGCGTCATGCAGCTGCGCCAGGGTCATGCCGTCGGCATGGAATTTTCCGAGGATGGGGAAAGTCACGTTCCCCGCCGAATTTATCTCCTGGTTGCCCAGGTCGCTCACGCCGGAAGGATCCGCCGCGAACACGCCCAGTCCGCCGCGCTCCCATACCTTTACGTTGATGCCGTCGCCGGGAACCAGGCGGTCGAATCCGGCCTGCGTGAGGTCACGGTAGCGCACCGGGAAGTCGGCCACGTCGGGCACCCGGCTGGCCTGCACCAGTTCGCGCGACACGGGCATCACGATGACGTCCTTGTCGTCGTGCGCGCCCGTCATCTCGCTCAACATGGGGCCGGAACGGGGCAGCTGGCACCCCGCGAGAGTCAGCGTGGCAAGAACCACCATGGTCAGGGCTGCTTTGCGTCGCAGCCCTGAACCCGGGACGTACATATGCATAAGATCCTTTCGTTTCAGCAGCTTGATTGGATGAAGACCAATCAGGCTTGCATCAGGCGCATGGGCTCGATATCCATGCGTTCGTCGTTCTCGGACACCACGGGCATGCACAAGCCCATGAACTTGGTCAGCATGGCATCGAGCGAGAACAGCTTCTGCGCCCGGTGGCGGCTGTGCTCCCTCAATTGCTCGTTGTCGCGCACCTGGTCCACCATGGAGGCGACCTTCTCGCATGCCTCGTGCAGATCCGGGTGATCGACGCAGCTGAGCAGGTGGCCGGTCTCGTTCTCCACAAAGCACTCGCCGGCGCCGCCCGCGGGCGTCGAGATCACGGGCACGCCCACCAGCTGGGCTTCGATCAGCACGTTGGGCAGGCCTTCGTAGCGCGACAGCAGGACGCTGGCGTCCATTTGCGAATACCAATAGCCCACGTGGTTGGAAAGGCCGACCAGCAATAGCCTGTCCGTCACGTTCAGCTCTTCGGCCAGCGCCTCGATGTTCTCGCGCAGACGTCCGTCGCCCACGATGACGAAGCGCGCCTGCGGCCTGTCCTTCAGGTACATCGCCGCCAACTTGATCCACAGCTGCGGCCGCTTGTCGGGCTCCAGGCGGAACACGCCGCCGATGGTCTCCGTGGCATCGGTGGTGCTTTCGTGGAAAGCCTTCCACTTTTCCTCGTCCGTCGCCGACGCGTCGGTCGCCAGATCCGGCACGCCGTTGTACAGAATGTGGAAACGCGTGATCGGGATACCCAGCCATTCCGCGTAGGCTTCCGCGGCCTTGCAGCTATTGCTCACGAATACCACGCCGGGGACCTGGGCCAGGGCCTGGTACAGCTCGGGATATTCTTCGCGGAAGCGGTCCTTGCGGATGTTGGGCGGCAGCCCGCGGAAGACCAGGTGTATGGTCGGCGCGCCAGCCAGCAGCGCAGCCAGCGCGCCGAACAGGCAGGTGCCGTCTTGCCACAAGCTCACCACATCGAACGGGTTGGCCCGCAGCACCGGCGCAAGCCGCGTGACGCCGTAGTGCACCGGAGGTGGCAATTGTTCCAGCAGACGGCTCAGGCTGCCCTCGGGAACGGCTTGATGCGCGACCGAGACCGCCGGCAGCTTGTTGATTTCCGTGACCTGGATCTGCGCCTTCACCAGCACGGGCAGGAAAAAGTCCAATCCCTGTTTCTTGGTGGAGCCCGCGGGTTCGGTGTGCTGCTTCACCATGACTTCGACTTTCTTCGGCATCATGACGACATCGGCCGGCCGGCGCTCGGGAGACTCCGCCAGGCGGGTCAGTTCGCCCGCAAGCCGCGTCAGCTGGCGCTCGGCGCCGCCGGGCCCGAGGCTGCCCGTCACGAGCGCCACCGACACCGGCTTCTCCGCCGACTGCTCGACGATCTGGCGGTCACGGAAGTGCAGGATCGCATGCTTCATCGACACGATCCTGACGTCCTTGCCGATCAGTCCCTCTTCGGACTCGAAGTGCTGATAGAAGGCGTAGTCACTGGCCAGCTCGTTGGCCAGTTCCGCCGCCTTGCTGCCGGGCGTCAGGTGCTTCATGACGGGCGCGATGGCGTCGAACGCGTCGGCCAGCAGGCCGCGCTTGCGCAGGCGCTTGGCGAACTCGACGCGCATGTTGCGATCGGTGTTCTCCAATATCAAGCGGCGGAACAGCGCGTCGGACTGCTCATGCGCGCGGATGTCGCTAAGCAGCTTGGCACGCGAGAACAAGCGGTCCGGGTTCTGCGTCGACGGCGGCAGATGGCGATCGACCAGGGACAACGCCTCATCGATCTTCCGTTCCTTCACCAGCCGGGTCGCGCAGTAGCGGACAATCAGGAAGTCGTCCGGGCACTCTTCCAGCAGCGTGGCCCACTGCTGGGCCATGCCTTCATTCAGGCCCGCCGACTCCTTCAGCCTGAGCAGCAGGAAACGGACTTTGGGGTCTGCCACGTGGTCGCCCGCCAGCGCCTGAGCGCGGGCCAGGTTTTCCTGGGCCACTTGAACCCGCACCGACGCCGTGACGATCTCTTCCAATTGGGCTTGCACCGACTTAAGGTCGGACGCAGCCTCCGCTAGCTCGCTAGTCAATGGCGGATTCATGCGGCCTTCCTCCGGTTGATTTTCTCGATCCAAACCTGGCAGCGCTGAATGTAGTGATCGAACTGCGCCGGATTTTCAGAGCGTTCCTGCAGCTTGCGCCAGTAGGGCAAAGCCTGTTCGAAGCGGTGCAGGCGCATGGCGCCCACCGCGGCCAGGCGCAGGCCGATGGGATCATCGGGCACCAGCTTCACGATGCGCTCGCCCAGGGCCAGACGCTCGGTCGTGCTCGCCGGATCCAGCGCGCGCGATTCCGCGTACAGCACGGCGAGGATGCGCCGCTTCTCATGATCGACTTCCGTCATTGCGGGCCACGACTGCGCCACGCGGTCCAGCAGGTTCCAGGCAGCCTGGTGATCGCCGGCGGACAGGATCTCGCGGGCGCCCCGGATGGCGCGCGGTCCGAGCCTGCCAAGCTGACGCTCGGCCTCGTCCCGGGCGCCCTGGTCGGCGCCCTCGTGGCCCAGCACCGTCTTGTAGGCGTCGATGGCTTCGCCGTACCAGCCGCCATTGAAGGCCACGCGCGCAAAATGCAGCTTCGTGCTGAACGGGGCGGCATCGCCTGCCGCGGCCTGCTCGAGGTGCCGCATAGCGGTCTGCTTGTCTCCCAATGCGTCAGCCGCGCGGCCGCGCATGGCGTGCAGTTCGGGGAAATCGATCTGGGTGTCCAGCGCGATATCCGTCAGATCGATGACCTCCTTGTGATTGCCCGCCACCAGCGCGGCGCGCACGCCCAGCCGCATTGCGCGTTCGAATGCACGCTGTGCGCGCACGCCGGCCAGCGCATCCGGCGTGAGCAGGCGGTGGGCGCAGATGCGCTCCGCCGCGTCGCGCAGACGCCCTTCCTCCAGGGCACGATCGCCTTCGCCGGCCCATGCCTGCGACTGCGACTTCAGCCAGGAAACGATATCCTCCTGCTCGCTGTTTGCCAGCTTGCACGAGACCGCGAGCGTGGCCGCTGCCATGATGCAGCCGCGCCAAGACGCTTCCTTGACGAGTTCCAGAACCTGGATGTCATTGAGTGCGGGCGATTCGGACGCCAGGTTGCGCAGTCCGACGCGGTCGCCAGCCAGCAGGCGGTCGCGCCACAGCATCGCAAAGCCGCGGCCGTAAGTGGGCATGGCCGCGCGGACCTCGGTGACCCAGCGTATGGCGGCTTCCATGTCGCCACTGGCCTGCAGCAGCGCGAGCACCGTGTCGGCGGCTTCCACCGCTACCGCGTCTTGCGGGGAAGAAATGCGGAACAACTGCTTCCAGTTGCCCAGGGCCTCGTCCACATAGCCCAGGTGTCCAGCGGAAAATGCCGCGATGCGCACGATTTCCGGGGTTTCGATCTCATCGCCCAACAGGCCGGCGGCGAGCGAGTACGCCACCTCATGGCGCCCCAGCTTGAACTGGTTGCGCATCAGGATCTGCTCGGCCTTGCTGCCGGAAGCGACCGCGCCGTCGGCACTGCCCAGCAGCGCCAGCGAGCCTTCGTAGTCGCCCAGTTCTTCCTGGATGCGCGCAAACAGCAGCGTGTGTTCGGGCAAACCGGGGTGGCGGCGCAGCACTTCGCGCACACGGCGCGAGGCTTCGCGCAGTTGTCCCGAGTCCCAGAGCTTTTCGATGCGGTCCGCGCTTTCGTCGGCGGCAAGCTTGGGCGCGGAAGGCTGCGTCGTCGAAGCATCCATGCGCGGACGCATGTAAGTCTTGAACCACTCGGCGCACAGGCGTTCGGCAAAGGCCGGCGTGTAATGAGTCAAGTCGAGTCCGCCATTTTCCATCGCGTCGCCCTGGCCGATCTTGTTCATCAGCGGCGTCGGGTCGTAGCAAGGCACGCCGATGCGCTGCGCGCTGGCCGTCACCGCGGCGATCAGCTGCTGGCGCTGTTCGATGGGCGCATTGTCCGGCGTCAGGGCATTGACGTGGGTGACGAACACCACCTTGTCGCGGCCCAGCAACTCGACCAGTTGGTTCATTTCCTGCTCGATTTCCTCGTCCGTCTGATCGCGCTTGACGATGCGGGCGAGCAGGTCGCGGTCATCCGGCGTGAGCCCCTTGAAGACCGGGTCTTGATCCAGCAGCGCGCGCCGCTCGGCCAGGCGGTCGGCGTGGGCCATGGACCAGAACATCCGGGTGCGCGTGCGGTCGGCGAAGAACTCGCTGAAGTAGCGCACCAGGTAGTTGGACTGGATGGGGTAGCCGTCTATGGCCAGCAGCTTGCGCGAGGACAGTTCGACCACGTAGAGGTCAGCCGGCTTGTGGGCGCCTTTGCGCGCCTGTTCGCCATTCGAAGGCCGGAAGATCACGCGCTGGACGTCGGCAGGGATGTCCCCCTGGCCGAACATGAATCGCGCCTGCTGCAGCGCCTCGGCGCTGGTGTGCACGAAACCGTAGTTGCGCCCGAGTTGCAGCTTGATCGGGTAGCGGCCCACGGCATCGCGCAGCGGCGTATGGATGCGGCAGGTTCCAATCGGAGCGGTGGTAAAAGCAGCCATTCGAAGGCTCTCCTCTAGTGATCGATAGTGAGCCTGAACTTAAAGAGTCCAGTACAGGAGGTCGGACTGAAGCCGTTTGCTGTCCAGCACGGACTTCAGGTCGCACACCATGCCGCCGCTCTTGACCAGAGCCGGCATGTCGTCCCAGATGGAGTCCATGGTTTCGCGATGCGGCACCGCCAGGATCAGCACGTCCATGTCACGAAACTGGTCGCGTTCCACGAGCTTGATGCCGTACTCGTGCTCCATCTGCTCCGGATCGACCATCGGGTCGCACGCAACCGGGGTGATGCCGTAGGCGCCCAGGGCGTTGTAAAGATCGACCACCTTGGAGTTGCGGATGTCGGGCACGTTTTCCTTGAACGTCATGCCCAGGATGCCGACGCGGGTCGTGGCATTGAGACGGCCATTGCGGGCCAGCGTCTGGACCACGCGCGAGGCGACGTGGCTGGCCATGCCGTCATTGATGCGGCGGCCCGACAGGATGACCTCGGGGTGGTAGCCCAGTTCTTGCGCCTTGGAGGTCAGGTAGTACGGATCGACGCCGATGCAGTGGCCGCCCACCAGGCCGGGCGAGAACTTGAGGAAGTTCCACTTGGTGCCCGCGGCCGCCAGTACTTCCGAGGTGCGGATGCCGACCAGGTCGCAGATCTTCGACATTTCGTTCATCAGCGCGATGTTGATGTCGCGCTGCGTGTTCTCCAGCACCTTGGCCGCCTCGGCGACCTTGATGGAGGAGGCGCGGTGCACGCCCGCGTCGATGATCTTCTCGTAGACGCCGGCAATGATTTCCAGCGATTCCTCGTCCTGGCCGGACACGATCTTGACGATCTTCTCCAGCGGATGCTCACGGTCGCCCGGATTGATCCGCTCGGGGCTGTAGCCCAGCTTGAAATCGACGCCGCAGCGCAGGCCGGAGATTTTCTCCAGTTCCGGTCCGCAGATTTCCTCGGTGGCGCCGGGATGGACGGTGGATTCGAAAACGACAATGCAACCGGGACGCAGCACGGGGCCGATCGAACGGCAGGCACGCACCAGCAGCGAAAAATCCGGGTTGTTCTTTTCGTCCACGGGGGTCGGAACGGCCACTACGAAGAAATCGCAGTTTTCCAGCTCCGATACCTGATCGGTGAACTGCATGGGAGAGGCTAGCAACACGTCGCGTTCGATCTCGCCGGTCCAGTCATCACCCTCTTTCAGCCGTGCGATTCTGCGCTTGTCCACATCAAAGCCAATGACATCAAAGCGCTTGGAAAATGCGACGGCTACGGGCAGGCCGACATATCCAAGGCCACACACTGCGATTCTCTTTACCACGGGGGACCTCACTGTTTCGTCGTGTCGTGGACACTAGAAATTGACGCCCGGGGGACAGGAAATCGATGCGGAATCGAATATGTTTGCCCCGGTTCGGGCGGGCGTATTGCTTAAGAATGTTTACAGCTCGATACGTGTTTAGACGTGCCAAACGACGAGCCAACGAATCGTACGGGGCGTAGACAGCGAATTTCTTTCTAAATATTTTTATCGCTGTTGAAATAAATCAGATTCGCCGCAATAAACCCAGGGAAATCCCTCAAACAATTACATTCATTACATGGACCGCAACATAGGCCGATCTTGAGATTGTTAGCAAATATATAAAAGAGTTTTTCTTGGTCCGGTTTAACCAAAATGAAAAAACATAATAGCCACAAGGAGTTATTTATTAATGACCCAGGGGCATGTCATATTCCAAAACAGCCTGGATACAGTCATTATTCAGACATAACAAAGCCTGACTCCCGCTACCGCCATAGTAAGTATTCGCACACGCGGCCCCGCAAATGAAAAAAGCCCACCGCACGCGGTGGGCTTTTTGCTCAATTGCAGGCGGCTTTACTCCACCGTCACGCTCTTGGCCAGATTACGCGGCTTGTCCACGTCCGTGCCCCGCGCGCATGCCGTGTGATACGACAGCAGTTGCAGCGGGATGGTGTGCAGGATGGGCGAGAGCTTGCCGTAGTTCTCGGGCATGCGGATCACGTGCATGCCCTCGGCGCTCTGGATCTTGCTGTCGGCGTCGGCGAAGACGTACAACTCGCCGCCGCGGGCGCGCACTTCCTGCATGTTGGACTTCAGCTTTTCCAGCAGCTCGTCCTTGGGCGCGATGGTGACGACGGGCATGTGCTCGGTCACCAGGGCCAGCGGGCCGTGCTTGAGTTCGCCGGCCGGGTAGGCTTCGGCGTGGATGTAGCTGATTTCCTTGAGCTTGAGCGCGCCTTCCAGGGCAATCGGATAGTGCATGCCGCGGCCAAGGAACAGGGCGTTTTCCTTGGAGGCGAAGCGATCGGCCCAGGCCATGATCTGCGGCTCCAGGGCCAGCACCGAACCGATGGCCACGGGCAGGTGGCGCAGCGCCTTCAGGTGCTCGGCTTCCTGCTCTTCGGTGAGGTGGCCGCGCACCTGGGCCAAGGTCAGCGTCAGCAGGAACAGGGCCGTCAGCTGGGTGGTGAAGGCCTTGGTGGAAGCCACGCCGATCTCGACGCCGGCGCGCGTGATGTACGACAGCTTGCACTCGCGCACCATGGCGCTGGTGGACACGTTGCAGATGGTCAGCGTGTTTTCCATGCCCAGCGAACGGGCGTGCTTGAGCGCGGCCAGGGTGTCGGCGGTTTCGCCGGACTGCGAGATGGTGACCACCAGCGAGCGCGGGTTGGGCACGCTGTCGCGGTAGCGGTATTCGCTGGCGATTTCCACCGCCACGGGGATCTTGGCGACGGATTCGATCCAGTACTTGGCGGTCAGGCCGGCGTAGTAGCTGGTGCCGCAGGCCAGGATCAGCAGGGAGTCGATGTCCTTGAAGATCTTGTAGGCCTGGTCGCCGAACAGTTCGGGCGTAATGGATTCGATGTCTTGCAGCGTGTCGCCGACAGCGCGCGGCTGTTCGAAGATTTCCTTCTGCATGTAGTGGCGGTAGGGGCCGAGTTCGGCCGCGCCGGTATGCACGTGCACGGTGTGGACTTCGCGGTCCACGTTCTTGCCGTTGGCGTCCACGATCCAGACGCGCGAGAGTTGCAGGTCGACGACGTCGCCGTCTTCCAGGTAGATGATCTGGTCGGTGGTGCCGGCCAAGGCCAGCGCGTCGGAAGCCAGGAAGTTCTCGTTCTGGCCCACGCCCACGACCAGCGGCGAGCCTTGGCGCGCGCCGACCACGCGGTGCGGCTCGTCGCGGCAGAACACGGCGATGGCGTAAGCGCCATGCAGGCGGCGCACGGCATTCTGCACGGCTTCGAACAGGTCGCCGGCGTACAGGTGGTTGACCAGGTGCGCGATCACTTCGGTGTCGGTCTGGCTTTCGAAGACGTAGCCCACGGCCTGCAGCTCGGCGCGCAGTTCGTCGTGGTTCTCGATGATGCCATTGTGGACCAGGGCGATGCGCGGCTCGTCGTTGCCCAGGCGCGAGAAGTGCGGATGGGCGTTGTGCGTGGCCGGCACGCCGTGGGTGGCCCAGCGGGTATGGGCGATGCCGGTGAAACCCTGCACCTTGTCCTGCGCGACCTGCTCGGCCAATTCGGCCACGCGTTGCGTGCTGCGCGTGCGGCGCAGATGGCCGTCGGCGTAGACGGCGACGCCGCAAGAGTCGTAGCCGCGGTATTCAAGGCGCTTGAGGCCTTCAACGAGGATCGGGGTGATGTCGCGCTGGGCGACGGCGCCAACAATGCCGCACATAGGAGAGTGCTCCGGTAAGTTCGTGTACCGACGCATTGTGCTCGTCCCCGCAAGAAATTTGATTTCTTTATGGAACAAGAAATGGAAGTTAATTCCCTTACATGAATGTGATTAAATAATATTTCTTCCAAGCCATATTTTTGAAATTATCAATGCAAAACGCACAGATTCCCCTGCCAGAGCTGGATGATCTGGACCGGCGCATTCTTGAACAGTTACAACAAGACAGCTCATTGACCAACCAGGACCTGGCGCAGCGGGTGCATGCCTCGCCCCCGACCTGCCTGCGGCGGGTGCGACGGCTGGTCGATGAAGGGGTGATAGACAGGCAGGTGGCGATCCTGGCGGCGGAAAAGCTGGGCAGCACGCTGACTGCCATCGTCGAGATCACGCTGGACGTGCAGGCGGCGGAAAGCCTGGACGCGTTCGAGCAGAGCATGCTGACCGAACCCGCCGTGCTGCAGTGCTACCGGGTGTCGCCCGGGCCGGATTTCGTGGTGATCGCGCAGGTGAAGGACATGCCGGCCTATCACGCGCTGGTGCACCGGGCCTTCACCGCGCAGGCCAACGTGCGCAATGTGCGCACGTTCTTCTCGGTGCATCGCGCCAAGTTCGAGACCCGGATCGACGTGCGCGCCTGACGCGCGCGAGGGTCAGCGGCGGGCGATCAGGCGCTCGAACTGCGCCAGGTAGCGGTTGCCCATTTTCTGCACGTCGTGCTCGTTGCGCACGTATTCGTAGGCACGTTCGGTGACTTCCTGGCGGAAGGCCGCGTCGTCCAGGCAGCGGGCCATGCCTTGGGCCATGGCCTGAAAATCGCCCACGGCGCACAGCACGCCGCGCCCGTCGGCCAGGCTTTCCTTCAGGCCGCCGGCATCGGTGGACACCACCGGCACGCGTTGCAGGAAGGCGTCCAGCACGCTGCTGCCCAGGGCCTCTTCCTCGGAGCTCATGACGAATACGTCGAGGATGCTGTAGAAATCCTCCACGCCCTTGCGAAAGCCCGCAAAGCGATAGACGTCCTCGATGCCGAGCTTGCGCGCCTCGTCCCGGGCCTGCTGCTCGCGGTCGCCGCCCGCGCCGAAGTGCAGGAATACGAAGTCGCGGCGCGTCTTGGCCAGTTCGCCCACGGCGCGCACCAGAGTGACCGGATCCTTGTCGCGGATCAGCGCGGCGGACGTCGCCATGACCTTCTTGCCGGTCAGGTCGAATTCGCGCACCAGATTGGCGACGTTTTCAGCGTTGATCTGGTGCGGCTCGACAGCGCTGCGGATGATGACGGGTTCGATCCCCAGGCGGCGCGGCTCGCCGGCGGCCATCTCGCTGATCGCCACGAACAGGTCCGCGTGACGCCATTTGAAGCCGGTCTTCCATTCGTCGCCGGGCTTGACCACGAAGGACGTGCGGCGGGAAAAGACCACCGGACGGCGGTGCAGCCATTTGGTCAACACCGCCCAGGTGATGGTGTTGGCGGTCTGGGCGTGGACGATGTCGTAGCGGCCGGCGCCGGCCAGGAAAGCCAGCTGCCCAGGCACGTTGCGGCAGGTGTGGGCCACGAAGCCCTCCTGGCGCGCGCGCTCGGCCAAGGGCGCGCCTTCGCGGCACATCACTTCGACGTCGTGGCCGGCCTTGCGGAACGCGCGCATGCAATACAGCGTCTGCCGTTCGCCGCCGCGCCAGCCCTTCTCGAAGTTCAGCTGCAGGATCTTCATGCGCGGCCGATACCCGAATATTCGAAGCCCAGGCCACGCACGTCGGCGGGCGTGTAGAGGTTGCGGCCGTCGATGATGAGCGGCGTCTTGAGCAGAGCCTTGACGCGGTCGAAGTCGGGCGCGCGGAAGACCTTCCATTCGGTCGCGATCAGAAGCGCGTCGGCGCCGTCCAGCGCGTCGTACATGTCGGTGGCGAAGCTGATGCCGGGCTTGCCGGCCAGGACGCGGCCGGCCTCGTGCATGGCCACGGGGTCGTACGCGCGCACTTCGGCGCCACGGCGCGTCAGTTCGGCGATGACGGTCAGGCTGGGCGCTTCGCGCATGTCGTCGGTGTTGGGCTTGAAAGACAGGCCCCACAGCGCAATCTTGCGGCCCTTCAGGTCTTCGCCAAAACGTGCGACCACTTTTTCGGACAGGCGGAACTTCTGCGCGTGATTCGCGGCCTCGGCGGCCTCGATGACGCGCATGGGCAGGGCGTTCTCGGCGGCGGTGTTGACCAATGCCTGCACGTCCTTGGGGAAGCAGGAACCGCCGTAGCCCGCGCCGGGATACAGGAAGTGGTAGCCGATGCGCGGATCGGCGCCGATGCCGCGGCGCACTTGTTCGATGTCCGCGCCCAGCGCTTCGGCCAGATTCGCCATTTCGTTCATGAAGGAAATGCGCGTGGCCAGCATGGCGTTGGCGGCGTATTTGGTCAGCTCGGCCGAGCGCACGTCCATCACCATCAGGCGGTCATGGGTGCGCTGGAAGGGTTCGTAGATGCGGCGCATGACGCCGACGGTGTAGTCGTCGTCCGCGCCGACCACGACCCGGTCCGGGCTCATGAAGTCGTTGATGGCGGCGCCTTCCTTCAGGAATTCGGGATTGGACGCCACGCTGAAGGGGATATCCACGCCGCGCGCAGCCAATTCGCGCGTCACCACGTCCCGCACCTTGTCGGCCGTGCCGACGGGAACGGTGGACTTGTCCACGATCAGCTTGCGCGCCGTCATGTGGCGCGCGATGTTCTGGGCGGCGGCCAGCACGTACTTCAGGTCGGCGGAGCCGTCTTCGCCGGGCGGGGTGCCCACGGCGATGAACTGCACGTCGCCGAAGGCCACGCTTTGCGCGACGTCATCGGTGAAATGCAGCCGGCCCGCCTGCACGTTGCGGCGCACCAGGTCTTCAAGACCGGGTTCGTAGATGGGGATGCCGCCCTGGCGCAGCAGGGCGATCTTCGCCGCGTCCACGTCCAGACACATGACGTCGTTGCCCATGTCGGCCAGGCACGCCCCCGACACCAACCCCACGTAACCGGTACCCACGACCGTGATCTTCATGCCTGAACGCCTTCAAAATAGGTAATCGTTGCGCCGGATGAAGACATCCAGCGCCGGCCGCCATTATAGAAGCGGCCGAAGGACCGGGCCCGCCGGCGCCAGCAAGGGACGCCGCACGGGCCACGGAACGTGGCCGTCAGGCCCGCAGCTTGCTGAAGCGGACCGTATTGACCACTACCGCCAGCGCGGCGCAGATGGTGCCCAGCACCAGGGCCAGGCCGGGGCCATGGGCCAGGCTGATGCTGAACGCGATGGCAACCAGCGCCGTGCCGAAACTCTGGCCGAACACCCGGGTGGTGGCTTGCAGGCCGCCCGCCGCGCCGCTGCGCGAGCGGGGCGCGGCCGACAGCAAGGCGCGGTTGTTGGGCGTCTGGAAGAAGCCGAAGCCCATTCCCGCCACGAACATGCCGGCCACGATGGGCCAGTTCGAGACCGTGGCCGGCAGCGCCGCCAGCCACAGCATGCCGACCACCATGGCGGCCGCGCCTATGCCGCTGAGCGTGGCGGCCGAATAGCGGTCGGACAGCCGGCCCGCCAGCGGGGCGATGATGGCGGTGCCCACGGGCCAGGCGCCCATCAGCATGCCTACTTCCAGATAGGGCCGGCCCAGCACCTGCTGGAAATAGAACGGCAGGGACACATAGGACGCCATCTGCGCCGCAAAGGTGCAGGCCGAGGCGCCCACCGCGAAGGCCAGCGGGCGGATGCGCAGCAGGTCCACGGGCACCAGCGGCGCAGGCTGCTTGCCGACGCGGCGCACCAGCACGAAGCCGATGACCGTGGCGATCGCCACCAGGCCGATGCCGCGCAGCAGGTCCATGCCCATCATGTCCACGCCCGAAATGAAGACCCCCAGGGTCAGCATGCACAGCAAGGCGCTGAACCAGTCCAGCTTCACGTCGTTGCGCGGCACTTCCGGCAGATGGCGCAGACCCAGCATCGCCAGCGCGCAGATCGGCAGGTTGACGGCGAAGATCCAGGGCCAGGGCGCCACCGACAGGATGGCGGAGCCTATGGTCGGCCCCAGCACCGACATGATGGCCACCGTGGTGGCGTTGATGCTGATCCCGCGTCCCAGCAGCTTGAGCGGATAGATGTTGCGCACCAGCCCGCCGAACATGCACATGAGCGAAGCCGCGCCTATGCCCTGGAACACGCGCGCCGCCGTCAGCTGCCAGAGCGTGCCGGCCAGGGCGCAGCCCAGCGAGGCCAGGGTGAACAGCATCAGGCCGAAGGTGAACATGCGGCGAAAGCCGATGCGCTCGGCCAGCGCCGACAAGGGCAGCAGCAACATCACCACCGCCAGGTTGTAGGCGTTCACGATCCAGACCGCCTGGGCCGGCGACGCGTTGAGGTCGACGGCGATCGTGGGCAACGCCACGTTGGCGATGGTGGTGTCCAGGACTGACAGGCTGATGCCTGTCATCACTGTTGCCGCTGCCCAATAGCGGCGCGGCGTAGGCAGACCGTCGGGCGGGGCGGGCTTGGCGCCGCTTGCGGGCGCCTGCTCGCTCTGCCCCGTCACGACTTCTTGACCGGGCGCTGCCATCCGTCGACGGTGACCTGCTTGGCGCGCGACACCGTCAGTTTCTCGGCCGGCGCATCGCGGGTCAGGGTGGTGCCCGCGCCCAGCGTGGCGCCGCGGCCGACGCGTACCGGCGCCACCAGCTGCGTGTCGGAGCCGATGAAGGCGTCGTCCTCGATGACGGTGCGATGCTTGTTCACGCCGTCATAGTTGCAGGTGATGGTGCCCGCGCCCACGTTCACGCGGGCGCCAATGTCGGCGTCGCCGATGTAGGCCAGGTGGTTGGCCTTGCTGTCCGCGCCCAGCACGCTCTTCTTGATCTCGACGAAGTTGCCGACATGGCTGCGGTCGCCGAGTTCGGCGCCAGGACGCAGGCGCGCGTAGGGACCGACGCGCGCGTCGCTGCCAACCTGCGCCTGTTGCAGATGGCTGTAGGCCTCGATATGCGTGCCGGCACCGACGCTGACGTCGCGCAGCACGCAATGCGGGCCCACCCGCACGCCGTCGGCCAGCGATACCTGGCCTTCGAACACGCAGCCCACGTCAATGAACACGTCGCGTCCGCAGGTGAGCGAGCCGCGCACGTCAAAGCGCGCCGGGTCGGCCAGCGTGACGCCGGCTTCCAGCTGGCGGCGGGCCTGCTCGGCCTGCCAGCGGCGCTCCAGTTCGGCTTGCTGCACACGGCTGTTCACGCCCAGCGTTTCCCAGGACGCGCCCGGCTGGGCCGCGCCCACCGGCACGCCGTCGACCACCGCCAGGCCGACCACGTCGGTCAGGTAGTACTCGCCCTGGGCGTTGTTGTTGTCGATGCGGGACAGCCAGTCCTTGAGCTTCGCGGTCGGCGCCGTGAGGATGCCGGTGTTCACTTCCCGGATCTCGCGTTCGGCGTCCGAGGCGTCCTTGTGTTCGACGATGCGGCACACGTTGCCGCTGGCGTCGCGCACGATGCGGCCGTAGCCGGTGGAATCCGCCAGCACCTCGGTCAGCACGGCTGCGCCAGCGCCGCGCGCTTCCAGCAGACGCTGCAGGGTTTCAGGCTGCACCAGCGGCACATCGCCGTACAGCACCAGGGTCACGTCATCCTTGCCATCGCCTTCGAGCAGCAGCGGCACCGCTTGCTGCACGGCATGGCCGGTGCCTTGCTGCGGCTGCTGCAGCACGAAGTGCAGGTCGTCCTGGCCTGCGTAAGCCTGCTTGACGCGGTCCGCGCCATGGCCGACCACCACGATGATGCGCGCCGGCTTGAGTTGGCGCGCGCTGTCCAGCACGTGGCCCAGCATCGGTTTGCCAGCCAGCGTGTGCAGCACTTTGGGGAGATCGGACTGCATGCGTTTACCCAGTCCGGCGGCAAGAATTACTACGTTAAGCATAGGTTCCAGTATGTTGAGTGGCGACCGGGAGGCCTTGCGGCCGTCTCGCCCGACGATTTAAAGAGAGGACCGCCGCTAGCTGGCGTCCGGTCCGGTTTTCTTGGCGGCCTTGCGAGGCGCCGCAGACTTGCGGGCCGCGGGTTTGGACGCCTTGGCTGCGGGCGCGGCCGCGGCCTTGGACTCGCCAGCCTTGGGCTCGGCCTTGGCCGCGGCATCGACGCCGGAAGCGGCTGGCGCCGCCGGCATGGAGGCCGCGGTGGCGGCGGCGATCTGGTTGAACTGCTGCTGCAGCAGATCCCACCAGGCCTTGGAAGCCGATTGCGCCGCAGCGCCCATCTGCTCGCTCATGCCCGGCGCGGCGGTTTGCTGCTGTCCTGCGGCCTCTTCGCCCTTGGCCTTGCCGCCTTCGGCGGCAGGGCCTGCTGCCGTCGCCTTGGCCGCGGATTTAGGCCCGGGCTTCAGGCCCAGCACCACTTCCAGCGGCGAAGCCGCGCCGCTGTCCTTGAAGGCGCCCATGTCCAGGTTGGCGGCACTGTCCACGAAGGCGCGCAGCGTGCTGATGGTGGAGCGCTGGACTTCCATGCCCTGGATCGTGCTGGACAGCATGGACAGGTTCATGCGCAGCCAGTTTTCCACGGAACGCAATTCCGCGATCCGGCGATCCAGGTCTTCCAGGTTCATCGGGGGAGCCATGGGCAGGCTGCTGGCCAGGCCTCCAGGTCCGGTCAGGCCCGCCCAGGCCTGGCGCATCATTTCCATGCTGGCCAGCAGCGGGTTGCCCGACAGGTCGGAATGCTGGCCCATGCCGGGCAGAACGAACGGGTTGGTGTGTTGGTCGCTCATTCCTGGTCTCCCCTAAGACAGATGATGGTCGCCGGCAGGCGGGATCATCCGCGCAGCAGCTGATTGTTCTCCACGCGCACATGATCGCCTGACGCAAAGGCGAACGGCTGCGCGCTGCGGAACTGGCGCGTGCTGCCGTCGTTCATGCGCACCGTGAGTTCATAGTGCGTCACCGTTTGTTGCTGTCTGATATTACGCTCAACTTCACGGCCTGCCAAAGCGCCGCCCACGGCGCCCAGCACGGTCAGGGCCGTCTTGCCGCTGCCGCCGCCGAACTGGTTGCCCACGACGCCGCCGACCACGCCACCGCCGATGGTGCCGATGAGGTGGTCGCTATTGTCCTTGACGGGTACCTGCACCTGTCGGACCGACTCCACCACGCCGCAAGTCGCGCAGGCTTGCGGCGCGGGGCGCTGGGCTGGTGCAGGCGCCTGGGTCTGAGCCTGGGAACGCGGCGCGGCGGACGCCTGGGCCCCTTGCTGGGTCGGCGCGGGCGGCACGGCGGCCTGCGGTGCGGGCGCCAGGTTGGCGCCTTCCGGGCCGGCCTCGGCCACCGGCTCGTCCGCATGCGGATTGGCCGAAGGCGAGGGCAGCCAGCCCATCACGGCAGCCACGCCCACCGTACACATGACGATGATGGCGATCGCGGCCGCGGCAACCAGGGGATGGATGGCGCGGCGCGCATTTTCGATTTTGGCGGAAGTATTCATGACGATGCTCCATCGTTACTAACCGGCAGTGGTATAGCACCCTGGCGCGGTTTCGGCGTGTTGCGATGGTGACGCTTCTTTGCAGGATCTGCGCTGGTGGACAGCGTTGCCCATTCGTGGACAATAGCCGGATGGATCCCATCACCCTGCCCCAGCTCGAACAGGCCATCAACTACTGGCGCAATATTTCGCCGTCAGTGGGCGAAGAATCCCGCCTGTGCCCCGAGGCTGCCGCGCTGGCCACGCCTTACGCGCTGATGATCATGGCGCACCAGCGCGAGATCCCCGCCGCCGAACTGAGCGACAAAGCCCGTGCCGCGCTGGCAGGCTGGGCCGCGGCCGGCAGGTAAGCCTGGCCGCTGCCGCCTGAGCGGCCCCTGCCTGATCAACCCTTGATCAGGGCCTTGATGTCCTGCGTCAGGGCTTCCACCCCGATATTGTTGTTGGCCAGCACGCGCGATTCGCCCTTGCCGTCCAGCAGGTAGAACGCGGCCGTGTGGTCCATGGTGTAGCTGCCGTCCTTGGTGGGCGCCTTGGCGTAATAGGCCTTGAAGGACGCGGCGGCCTTCTTGACCTGGTCCGGCGTGCCGGTCAGCCCGAGAAAGCGCGGATCGAAGGCGGTGACGTACTGCTTAAGGACGTCAGGCGTGTCGCGCTCGGGGTCCACCGTGATCAGCAGCACCTGCACGCGATCGGCGTCCGGGCCCAGCTTCTTCATGACTTCGGTCAATTCGGCGAGCGAGGTCGGGCACACGTCCGGACACTGCGTGAAGCCGAAGAACACGACCACCACCTTGCCGGCGAAATCGCTCAACTGGCGCGTCTTGCCGTTGTAATCGACCAGCTCCATGCCGCGGCCCAACTGGGTGCCGCTGATGTCGCTGCCCTTGAACACGGGCGCGTTGTCGCCGCAAGCGGCCAGGGCGATGGTGAAAGCGGCGGCGGCGCTCACGCGCAGGACCAGCCGGCGGCTGGCGGAAAACATGGACATCAACAATCTCCAGGGGGTCAGCGCAGCAGGCCGACCCAGTGGTCCACCAGCAGGGCGCCGAACAGCAGCGCCAGGTAGAGTATGGAAAAACGGAACATGCTGCGCGCCAGCTCGTCGCTGTAGGCGCGGTACAGCCGCCAGGCGTAGGAAACGAACATGCCGCCCAGCGCCAGCGCCGACACCAGGTAAAGTTCGCCGCTCATGCGGATGGCGTAGGGCAGCAGCGTGGTGGCGACCAGCGCCACGCTATACAACAGGATGTGCAGGCGCGTGAACTGGTTGCCGTGCGTGACCGGCAGCATGGGCAGGCCGGACTTGGCGTAGTCGTGGTTGCGGTAGAGCGCCAGCGCCCAGAAGTGCGGCGGCGTCCAGATGAAGATGATCAGCACCAGGATCCAGGCCTCGGCCGGCACCGAGTCCGCCACGGTGGCCCAGCCCAGGGCGGGGGGCATGGCGCCCGACAGGCCGCCGATGACAATGTTCTGCGGCGTGCGCGGCTTGAGGATGACGGTGTAGATGACCGCGTAGCCCACGAAGGTGGCGAAGGTCAGCCACATGGTCAGCGGGTTGACCATGTGATACAGCACGAGCATGCCGGCGCCGCCCAGCAGGCCGGACATGCTCAGCACCTGGAACGACGAAATCGTGCCGCGCGCCGTGCCGCGGCGCGCGGTGCGCAACATGCGCGCATCGATTTCCTGTTCGATCAGGCAATTGATGGCGAAGGCGGCCGCGGCCAGCAGCCAGATGCCCAGGGTGCCGAACAGCACCCGGCGCATATCCGGAATGCCCGGCGCCGCCAGGAACATGCCGATCACGGCGCAAAACACCGCCAGCTGCGTCACGCGCGGCTTGGTGAGGACGAAATACTGGCGGAACAATCCGGGCTGAGGAGCGGCAATACTGGTCATAGTGGGCCCTATTTTAAACGCGCACCGAATTGGGGCCGTAGCCCCAGGCGGGCACGCGTCCAGCTGTGGACAAACGCACCATCAAAACCACCGCGGCCAGGGTCAGGCCGGCGGCGCCTCCATTGTGCAGCACCGCGATCAACAGCGGCCACTGGAAAAAGATCGTGGTCAGGCCGGTCAGCAGCTGCGCGCCCAGCAGCGCCAGCATCAGCGTGGCCGGGCCGCGCAGGCCGGGCTCGGCGCGCAAGCGCCAGGCCAGCATGCCCAGGTACAGGAATACCACGAAGGCGAAGTTGCGGTGGACCCAGTGGATCGCGGTCAGCGCCGGCTGGGAAATCATCTCGCCCGACGGTAGTTCGCCCAGCGCCCGGATGATCGAATAGCCGCCATGGAAGTCCATTTCCGGCACCCAGGCCCCGTGGCACATGGGAAAGTCCATGCAGGCCAGCGCGGCGTAATTGGTGCTGACCCAGCCGCCCAGCGTCACCTGCACCAGCAGCAGGACGAAGCCTCCGGTCACCCAGGGCTTCCAGCGCGTGGCCGCCGCGGATATGGCCAGATGCGGGCGCTCGCGCGCGGACAGCCAGGTCATCAGCGCCAGCACCGACAGGCCGAACACCAGGTGCGCGGTCACGACCACGGGCATCAGCTTGTGCGTCACGGTCCAGGCGCCGAACGCGCCCTGCACGCAAACCGCAATCAGGGTCACGACGGCCAGCTTGGGCGAACGGCCCAATTGGCTCCGGTAGCGCCACGCCATGTAGACGATGCCGATGATCAGCATGCCCAGGATGGTGCCGACATAGCGGTGGATCATTTCGATCCAGGCCTTGGATAGCGTGACCGGGCCGAACGGCATGGCCTGCGATGCTTCGTGGATGTCGCCCATCGCGCCCAGCGGGGTCACGCTGCCGTAGCAGCCAGGCCAGTCGGGACAGCCCAGTCCCGAGTCCGTCAGCCGCACGAAGGCGCCGAACATGATCAGGTCCAGCGTCAGGAACCAGGTAAAGAAGACCAGCTTGCGATAACGCGCTTTGATGCGTTCGATTTCCATAAACATCCACTCTGCGGCGCCGCGCGCAATGCGCACGACGCAATAAAACTATGCGCCCCGATCCGGGCCGCCAGGGATCCGGCTTTGCCGGTCCATGCGCGGCCCCCCTCGGTGGGCCCCCCTTTGAAGGCGAAGCGCCGCAAGCGCTTCGGGGGTGGGCCCATCAACCTATTCTTGAGCTGTATACCAGCTTGCTGATGTCCTTGCGCACCTTCACGCCATCGGCCTCGGCAGGGTACTGCATCATCAGATTGCCCAGCGGATCGATCACCCAGATCGGCGCCTCCAGCCCGGGCTGGCCGGCGGCAGTATCGCGCGCCAGCAGGAACCGCGCCAATTGGTCGGGATTGGCGCGCACCATGACCGTGCCCTTGTAGGCTTCCAGCACCTTGTCCGGCACCGGAGCATCGTCAGTGATGAACCAGACGCGCGCCAGCCGGTCGACGTTCTTGCCCTGGCTGGCGTGGCTGTTGCGTGCAATGAAGAGCTTGCGGGCGCAGCTTTCGGGGCAGGCGCCGCCATCGGCGGCCACCAGCAGCCACTTGCCCTTCAGGCTCTGCAGATCGAAGGGTTTGCCGTCCAGCGTCGTCAGGCGCAATTCCTCGGCCACGGGCATGGGCCGCTGCGGGCTGAGCAGCGTGCCGTAGTTGCTGGACTCATCGGGCCACCACTGCGGATTCATGTACACCACGATCGCCGCGACGATAGGCGCCAGCGAGCACAGGAACACCAGCAGCATCGGCATCAAGGAGCGCTTGCGTGCGGGCTTGGTAGAGGAAAGATCGCGAGCCACTATGTATCCTGTCGTCGTCTTGCGGGTTAAGAGTTGGCGCCCCGGTCAGGCCCCGGGCGCGTTCTGCGCGCGCCGCATGCGCCGGACGGCGCCCCCCAGCACCACCAACCATGCAACGGCGGCAATCGAGGCAAAAGCAAACCACTGTACGGCATAGGACGTGTTCTGCTGGAAGTCCACGGACGGCTGCGGCCAGTCCCGCACCAGGCCATCGTCCGCATTGCCGGCGGATTGCGACAGCACCGTGGGCAGCAGGGCCAGGCCGGTGGATTTGGCGTATGCGTCCAACGGCAGGTTCTGCACCTGGGGCAAGACGCCATCCGCCGCCGGCAGCGACGCCGGCAAGGCGGACTGTTCCGCCCCGCCCAGCGTCCAGATCTCGAACAGGCGCGGCACGCGCGGCGAAAGCTCGCCCGTCACCGTCTGCGGCCCCGAAGGCGTGGCCGGCAGCGGCGGCTGCGCGGGGCCTTGCCCCTGGGTCCCCATGACGCGCGGAATCCAGCCGCGCAACACCAGCACGGCGCGGCGCGCATCGGCGTCCAGCAGCAGCGGCGTGGCCAGCCAGTAGCCAGGCTTGCCGTCGTGGTTGCGGTTGTCCAGCAGTACACTGAATTGCGGCAGCCAGACCCCGGAGGCCTGTGCCGAGCGCCAGGCGGTCATCTGGGCGGGGTCGGTAGCCGGGGTCAAGGGCAGCGGCGCTTGCTTGCGGCCTGCTTCGATAGCGGCCAGAATGGCGCGTCGCTCATCGCCGCGGCGCAATTGCCATTGCCCCAGCGATGCCAGGATGATCACGGCGACGCCCAGCAACAGCAAGGCGGCTACCGTGTATCGGGTTGAATGCGGTCGGGCCATATATCTACACTAACTACTCTGATTCGTCCGGAGACCACCATGCGCGTTTTCGTCGTCCTGGCCTTCATCGGGATTCTGGCCAGCCTGGCATCGGCCCTGGTCTACCTGATGCGGGACAAGGGAACCACCAGCCGCACGGTCAACGCGCTGACGGTGCGCATCGGCTTATCGGTGGCCCTGTTCCTGTTCGTGCTGTTCGCCCACCACATGGGCTGGATCGAGAGCACAGGCCTTAGATAGGCATCCGGGACGCGGGTTCCCGGATATGCATGACGATCGCAGATGAGTAAAACGCGCCAGTTCTCACACAAGAACTGGCGCGTTTCATTTGTTCCGCGTGGCGGTCAGAACCAGTACACGAACAGGTACAGGCCCAGCCACACCACGTCCACGAAGTGCCAATACCAGGCGGCGCCTTCGAAACCGAAGTGATGATCGGCCGTGAAATGGCCGCGGATCAGGCGAACCAGAATGACCGTCAACATGGTGGCGCCCAGCAGCACGTGGAAGCCGTGGAAGCCCGTCAGCATGTAGAACAGCGAACCGTAGGCGCCCGAATTGAACTTCAGGTTCAGCTCGGTGTAGGCATGGTGGTATTCGTAAGCCTGACAGGTCACGAAGAGGAAGCCCAGCACGACCGTGGCCAGCAGCCAGAAGATGGTCTTGCCACGATGGTTCTCGCGCAGCGCGTGGTGGGCGATGGTCAGCGTGACGCCGGAGCTCAGCAACAGCGCGGTGTTGATGGTGGGCAGCCAGAAGGGGCCGACGGTCTGGAAGTGCTCGACCACGCCGGCAGGACCGAAGTTCGGCCACACGGCCTGGAAGTCGGGCCACAGCATCAGGCGGTGATCCATGTCGCCCAGCCAGGGCGTGGTGATGGTGCGCGTGTACCAGAGGGCGCCGAAGAACGCCGCGAAGAACATGACTTCCGAGAAAATGAACCAGCTCATGCCCCAACGGTAGGAACCGTCGATGCGCTTGCTGTTCAGGCCGATCTCGGATTCGTGGATGGCGTCGCCAAACCAGTAGTACAGCACCACGATCAGGCCGATGAAGCCCCCCAGCAGGGTCCATTTGGCCCAGCTGACGCCGTTGATCCAGGCCGCGGCGCTCAGGCCCATGAACAGCAGCGCCACAGCCGTACGCACGGGATGACCCGAATCGGCGGGCACGAAGTAGTACGGTGCCTCTTTACCTTGAACCGAGTGGCTTGCACTCATGGCTTTCTCCCTGGTACAGATTTATAGAATTAAGTGATTCAAGTCAGGCTGGAAACGGCCCAACGCACAATTAATACCAGCACAGTAACGAAGATGGCCGCTGCCAGCAGCCCCGCCACGATCACATGGACCGGGTTGAGCTTGGCGACGTCTTCCCGGTGGCCCGCACCCTTGCGCACCCCGAAAAACCCCCACGCCACCGCCTTCATGGTCTGAAGGAAACTCAGCTTGCGCTGGGAGGTTTCGCGCAGGTCGTCGCTCATGGCCTGCGCCTAGCTGACAGCGACGCCGGACAACAGCGCCGAGCCGCGCAACACGGTCCAGGCAAACACGGCGATGACGAAAGCCAGCAGGACCAGACCTGCGATCTTGTTGCGGCGGCGCTGCTCGGGTGTCATTGCTGTGCTACCTGAAACATGAAAGGCCGATTCACTTCACTTCGGGCGGGGTTTCGAAGGTGTGGAACGGAGCGGGCGAGGGCACGGTCCATTCCAGGCCTTCGGCGCCTTCCCACGGCTTGGCCGAGGCGACGTCGCCCTTGCCACGGTAGCAACGCACCATCGCCCACAGGAAGATCAGCTGCGACAGGCCGAACCAGAACGCGCCAATGGTGGCCATCTGGTGGAAGGTCGTGAACTGGCCGGCGTAGTCGGCATAGCGGCGCGGCATGCCTGCCAGGCCCAGGAAGTGCATCGGGAAGAAGGTGACGTTGAACGAGATCAGCGTCGACCAGAAGTGCAGCTTGCCCAGCTTTTCGCTGTACATGCGGCCCGTCCACTTGGGCACCCAGTAGTAAGCGCCGGCGAACAGGGCGAACAGCGAACCCGCCACCAGCACGTAGTGGAAGTGCGCGACCACGTAATAGGTATCGTGGACCTGGATGTCGATCGGGGCCACCGACAGGATCAGCCCGGTGAAGCCGCCCATGGTGAACACGAAGATGAAGCCGATCGAGAACAGCATGGGCGTCTCGAACGTCATGGAGCCGCGCCACATCGTGGCGACCCAGTTGAACACCTTCACCCCGGTCGGGATGGAGATGAGCATGGTGGCGTACATGAAGTAGAGCTGGCCCGTCACCGGCATGCCGGTGGTGAACATGTGGTGCGCCCACACGATGAAGGACAGCACGGCGATGGATGCGGTGGCGTAGACCATCGAGGCGTAGCCGAACAGCTTCTTGCGGGCGAACGCGGGTACGATGGCCGACACGATGCCGAACGCCGGCAAGATCATGATGTAGACCTCGGGGTGCCCGAAGAACCAGAACACGTGCTGGTACAGGACCGGGTCGCCGCCAGCGGCTGCGTTGAAGAAGCCCGTGCCGAAATGGCGGTCGGTCAGCACCATGGTGATGGCGGCGGCCAGCACCGGCATCACGGCCAGCAGCAGAAAGGCGGTGATCAGCCAGGTCCAGCAGAACAGCGGCATCTTCATCAGCGTGAGGCCAGGCGCGCGCATGTTCAGGATGGTGACGATGATGTTGATCGCGCCCATGATGGACGAGGCGCCCATGATGTGCAGCGCGAAGATCGCCAAGTCCATGCCCGGGCCCATCTGCAGCGACAGGGGCGCGTACAGCGTCCAGCCGGCCGCGGTGGCGCCGCCAGGCACGAAGAACGACGCCGTCAGCATGATCGCGGCCACCGGCAGCAGCCAGAAGCTGAAGTTGTTCATGCGGGCGAACGCCATGTCGGAGGCGCCGATCTGCATCGGGATCATCCAGTTGGCGAAGCCCACGAAGGCCGGCATGACTGCGCCGAACACCATGACGAGGCCGTGCATGGTGGTGAACTGGTTGAAGAGTTCGGGGCGGAAGAACTGCAGGCCCGGCTCGAAGAGCTCGGTGCGCAGCAGCAGTGCCAGCGTCCCGCCTTCCAGCAGCATGACGAACGAGAAGATGAGATACATCGTCCCGATGTCTTTGTGGTTCGTGGCGAAAAGCCAGCGGCGCCAACCGGTGGGGATGGCGTGGTGGTGGTCATCGTGACCGTGGCCGTGGCCCGGCGACACGTGGTCTACAGTGACGCTGCTCATGATGGACTCCTTCCTGCTGAGTGCCGGGCCCGATTCACGGGGCCGGCAGGGTATCTCTAACTAAACGGAACCGGTTCTGCGAGGGTGTGACCCGGCGCGCGCAATCAGCGCGCAGCCGCCACGTCCTTCGGTAGAACCGTCGGGTCCTGCCCCTTGCCTGCATTGCTCCAGGCATGGCGCGTATAGCTGATGACCGCTGCGATCTCGACATCGTTGAGCTGCCCGCCGAATGCCGCCATCGCGGTGCCGGGCTTGCCCTTCAGCACGGTGTTGATCTGTTCCGCCTTCGGGCCCAGAACAACCTTGTCTCCGTCGAGCGGAGGGAAACTGCCCGGGATGCCCTTGCCGTTGGCCTGGTGACAGGCCACGCAATTTGCCGCGAAAACCTTTTCGCCGCGGGCAACCAGTTCGGCTTCCGTCCACTCTTTATTGGGATCGTCGGCGTTTGCCGCCATCTTCTTCTTTTGGTCTTCAACCCACTTATCGTAGTCGGCTTGCGCCATGACTTCCACGACGATGGGCATGAACGCGTGATCCTTGCCGCACAGTTCCGCGCACTGGCCGCGGTAGATACCGGGCTTGTCGGCATTGAACCAGGTGTCCCGCAGGAAGCCCGGAATGGCGTCTTGCTTCACGCCGAAGTCGGGAATCATCCAGGAGTGGATGACGTCGGCCGCGGTCAGCACGATACGAACTTTCTTGTTCGCGGGGACGACCAGGTGGTTGTCCACTTCCATCAGGTAGAACTCGCCCTTGGGCTCGCGGTTCTCGATCTGCGCGCGCGGCGTGGACAGCGTGGAGAGGAACTTGATACCGGTGGCCGAGCCATCGAGGTATTCGTAGCCCCACTTCCATTGATAGCCGGTGACCTTCACGGTGAGGTCGGCGCTGGAGGTGTCTTTCATCGCGACCACCGTCTTGGTGGCGGGCAACGCCATGGCGATGACGATGATGAACGGGATGACGGTCCAGGCAACTTCCACGCCCAGATGCTCATGGAAGGTCGCGGCCTTGTGGCCCCTGGATTTGCGGTGCGCCCAGATGGAGTAGAACATCACTCCGAAGACGCCGATGAAGATCACGATACAGATCGTGAGCAACATCCAATGCAACCACATGATGTCGCGCGAGATCGCCGTGACACCTTCATGCAGGTTGAGCTGATTGACCTTCGGGCCGCCGGGCATGTCTTGCACCTGAGCACCTGCCACGCTGCCAATCAGCATCGCACAAGCCCCCAGTATCCCTCTCCACTTCTTCATGCTTACCTCGAAACACGGCGCGAAGGTCCGTTCGCTAGTGGCGGAAGTCGCCGGAACCGGGCAACGCGCAATTATTAGATGGTAGGGCGTGGCAGGGAGATAGAGCGGCCCCTGTCGTTCCCACTCGAAATCACAAAGAAACTGGCGGATTATAGCGGACGCGCAAACAGATGTAAGTTAGCGCCCTTGAATTCATCGGCCCCGCCCCCATCTGGCCGCGCCCCTTGACCGCACGCCGTAAAACAGGGTGGCATAAAATCGTCGGCAACATCATCAACACGGTCCCACGATGCCCAAGCAGTTGTCCGACTTGTACGCCGACCTGCGCGCCCGCGCGCAAGAGCCCGCCCCTGAAGGCGCGCGCGCTTTATATATAGCGGGGCGTCGCTGCGGCTGGGCCACGCATGCGGCATGCGACGCGTTGCGTGGCGCACCCGGCATCGCGGCGGACGGTGAAACCTTGCGCATCGGGACGGACCTGCAACCCGGCGCAGACCTGAACAGCGTGCTCGAACAGGCCGCGCAACTGTTGCGCCAAGCCAACTGCCTGCGCGGCTGGCGCGACGAATTGCTGGACGTTCTGGATGGCGACGAACCGCTGGGCGTAATCGAACGCGCGGCGGTACGGCCGCTGGGCCTGCTTACCAAGGCTGTGCACCTGAACGCGTGGACGCCGGATGGCCGCCTGTGGGTCGCGCGCCGCGCGCTCAGCAAGTCCACCGATCCCGGTATGTGGGACACCTTGGTCGGCGGACTGGCCGGCAGCCGCGAAGACCTGGAGCTGGCGCTGGTGCGCGAATGCGGCGAAGAAGCGGGACTGGACGAGCCCGACTTGACGCGGCGCTCGCCCCTGCGCACGATCCTGCGCATCCATCGCCGCCTGCCCGAGGGCTATCAGGTGGAGGATGTCCTGACCAGCACCTGCGTGCTCGCGGCGGATGTCCGCCCGGCCAACCGGGACGGCGAAGTCATGGAAATCGCCACCATCGACGCGGCTACGGCCGTGCATCAGGTCGCGGAAGGCGAATTCACGCTGGAAGCGGCGCTGGTGATCATCGAAGACATCATGCAGCGCCGCGCGGCAGGCGATATCCCGGCCTAGCCCCCCATCCTGCGGATGCGCCGGCATCCACGGGGTCCAGCGCTAACGCGGAACGATGCCCGGCTCGCCCAAAGGCGGGGTGTTCGCGGGCTTGTCCACCGGGTTGTCTGCGGGACTATCCGCAGGGTTGTCCCGGACATCGCTTGCGGCCGGCGCGTCCGCTTCCCGGGCCTCGCGGGCCGCAAGCACCTCGGAACCCGACGCAGCGCCCGCCGCTTCCGCGGCCTCGGCGGCCTGCGCTGGCGTCGGCGCCGACACCGGCGCAGGGACCGGCGCGGGCGCCGCATTGGCTTGCGAAAACTGCTTCCACACTTCGATCGCGCGCAGGCGCTGCTTGGCCACGACCTGGATGCGTTCGCGCAGATGCTCGTCACGCGCCAGCAGGGCGTGAAAATCGCGCGAGGACAGCATCAACAGCTTGCTGTAGCCCAGCGAGGTCACCTCCGGCATCAGTTGCTGTTCGCCCAGCAGGCCGAGTTCGCCGAAGAATTCGCCGCTGCCCAGTTCGATCATGGTGTTGTCGGGCAGATGCACGGCCACGGCACCCGATGCCACGAAACACATCTCTTCGCCGTGACGGCCCTTGGTCAGCACGCGCTGGTCCGGCAGCGCCAGGCGCGGCTTGAGCAGCTTGCTGATGGCCCGCAAGGAATCCGCGGACAGGCCTTCGAACAGCGGCACGCGCTTGATCAATTCTGCCGCGCTCATTTCGATGTCCAACGGCGGATGCTTGTCGATGTGGGCCCAGCGGCTCTTCAACTGCGCCATCAGGTCCGCGTACACCTCGCCGCTGATCAGGAACTGCTCCAGCATGTCGCGGTAGCGGATGCGTTCCATTTCGCGGGCCACGCGGCCCAGGTAGCTTTCCTGCAGCCACTGCGCATAGGACGGGTATTGCAGGTTCAGGGCCTGCATGGCGTTTTCGATCAGGTCCAGGCGGCGCTGGTGCAGGGACACGATGCGCTGGGTGGCTTCCTCGCCCAGCAGCGGCGTGATCTGTTCGCGCGCGAAGGCGATCAGGCGTTGCGCCACCGACCGCTTGCTCATCAGGTTGGCGAAGCGCTGGCCCAGTTCGCGCGCCAGCCAGCCCTGGAAGCCGAACAGGTAGTGCAGGCGCAGGGCCAGGCGGAAACCGGTGGAATAGCGCACGTCGGCAACAATGGCGCGCTCGAAGCCGGGGATGCCGCCCAGCCGGATCGCGTCCTCCAGCCGTTCCGCCCGCGCCAGCAGGGTTTCGGCCATGCGCCAGTCCACGATCTGCGCCTTCAGGATGTCGAAGAACATTTCCTCTTCGCGCTGGGCCACGATGGCCAGGCCTACCGACACGCGCTGGTCGTCGGTCATCTGGCTGACCTGGCCGTCGTGCACGCTGGTCAGGCTGGCATCGAACACGGCACGGATGCGGTCGCGGACCTCGGTGCCGATGTGCTCGGTCTTGGCGACCTCTTCGGTCTTGCCCTGCAGGTCTTCCAACGCCACCGCCAGGGCCTGGTTGCGGATGGTGCGCTCCACCGGCGACAGCTGGTTCAGGCCCAGCATGCGGATCAGCGGACGCAGGCTGATGCCGTTGATGAACAAGGTCAGCAGCACGTAGCTGGTGGTGGCCACCGCGATAAACTGGCGCGCCTCTTCGGCCACGCCGGTCTGCTCGGTCACGGCCAGCGCCAGCGCCAGCGACACGGCGCCGCGCAGGCCGCCCCACAGCATGACCACCTTGTAGGGGTTGCTGACCTTGGTTCCCAGCCGGGTCAGCCCCAGCAGGGGCAGCAGGCCGAAGACGACGATGGCGCGCGCCACCAGCGTGGCCACGAACACCACCGCCACCAGCGCCAGTTCCTGCCAGTCGGCGGCCGCCATCAGCTTGGGAATCAGCATGGCCGCGAACAGGAAAATCAGCGAGTTGGCCCAGAACCCGAACTGTTCCCAGGCGCTGGACAGATACTCGAAGGTGGTGGGCGACATGCGCGTGCGGCCGGTGGACCCGACCACCAGGCCGGCGATCACGGTGGCGACCACGCCCGACACGTTCAGGTAGTGCTCGGAAATGAAGAAGGACAGATAGGCCAGCGTCAGCGTCAGCGTGATTTCCGCGGTGGGAAAGCCGCGCAGCCAGGCGAACAGGAAGCAGGCCAGCCGGCCCATGGCGAAGCCGGCCACGCCGCCGCCGATGAAGTGCACGATGAAGTCGTTGAAGATGCCGCTGGCGGTGAGTTCGCCGTGGCCGCCCAGGACGGCCAGCAGCACCGAGTACAAGGCGATCGAGGCCGCGTCGTTGAACAGGCTTTCGCCTTCGACCAGGGTAGTCAGGCGCTTGGGCGCGCCCACTTCGCGGAAGATGCCCACCACCGCCACGGGATCGGTGGTGGCGACGATGGCGCCCAGCAACAGGCAGACCACCAGGCCATAGGGCGAAATGGCGTCCAGCGTCACCCCGACCACCACGGTGCAGACCACCACGGCCACGATGGCCATCATGAGGATGGGGCCGATGTCGTCCATCAGGCGCCGCACGTTCATGGACAGCGCGGTCTCGAACAGGAGCACCGGCAGGAACACCATCAGGAAGGTTTCGGACGAAATCTCGAAGCGTTCCAGCGAGTCCAGGAAGTCGCCGATCCAGCTGGGCGCCCAGCCGTGCACGTGCACGATGATGCCGAGCAGACAGCCGACGATGGCCAGCAGCACCGAGTAGGGCAGCTTGAGTCGGCCCGCCAAAGGCGGCATGAAACAGACCAGCGTCAGCAAGCCTGCCAGGCCGAATACGAGAAAACCTACATCCATGTTCTTTGGGTGGAGCTTATGTGAAGTTCCACAAGAATAGCGGCTTTTTCCCCCGCGACCGGGCCGGAAACTGTCTGGAATCGTGGAGAATGCACGTTTCGTTACCCCAATGCGGACAAGCGATACGCGTCGCGCCGTGTTTTTTGGGTAATGTGGAATCGCACAAGAACTTTGCAGGAGCGGCACTTGGCCCGGATCCATTCCCTGACCCGGCGCGACGATGCGCCCGCCATGCTGGTCCAGCTGACCGACAGCCATCTGTTCGGCGAGCCCGAAACCTCGATGCTGGGCGTCAACACGGACGCCAGCCTGCGCGCGGTACTGCGTCAGATCGAAGCGGACGGCAAGCATCCCGATCTGCTGCTGGCCACCGGCGACATGTCCCAGGACGGCGAGGCCGCGGCCTATCGCCGGCTGGCGCGCGTCCTGTCCGAGGCGCCCGCCCTGGCGCAGGCCAGCATCCGCTGCCTGCCGGGCAACCATGACCTGCCGGCCGTGATGCGCCAGGAATTGCCGCAATGGTCGGTTCCGGTGACCGACGTGGGCGCCTGGCGCGTGGTCGCGCTGGACACTACCGTGCCCGGCTCCAACGCCGGCCATCTGCCCGCGAGCCAGCTCGACCTGCTGGAAGCCGCGCTGGCCGAGACGCCGGGCCGCCACACGCTGATCGCCATGCATCACAATCCCATGCAGATCGACAGCCACTGGCACGATTCGATGATGATCGACAACCCGCAGGCGCTCTTCAAGCTGCTGACGCGCTGGCCGCAGGTCCGCGTGCTGCTGTGGGGCCATGTGCATCACGAGTTCGACCGCCGCCGCCACAACCTGCGCATGCTGGCCACGCCGTCGACCTGCTTTCAGTTCAGCATCCGCGACGGCAAGCACGTGGTGGACAACATGGCGCCCGGCTACCGCTGGATCAAGCTATACCAGGACGGTTCGATGGCCACAGGCGTGCGGCGCGTGCAGGACGCGCTGTGGCACGGGGCCAAGATGGCTGCCGACAACGCCCAGGCGGCCTAGGCATTCTTCCGGCGACACACCGTGTCCGCCACGGCCTCGGCCTGCGGCCCCATACCGGACGCGCATAAAAAACGGGGCACCAGCTATGCATGGTGCCCCGCAAGCATCCGTCTCATAGGGGAGGGGAAAGAGGAGAAGCCGAGACGGATGACAAGACTGCTAACCGAAGTTCGCGGTCTACATGAAGTTAGGCGGGGCGATCCTCATTAAGTTTCTTGCGCCGCGCAAAATTTCCGCCCGAATTTGTATCAATTTATTCATGCGCGGTTGCAGGTCCGCCGGAAAAGCAAAAGGGCCGCGGTCAGCGGCCCTTTGTGTGGCTCAAGCAGGCTCAGGACGCGAGATTGCCGCGCATCTTTTTCAGCGCAGCCGCTTCGATCTGACGGATGCGCTCGGCCGACACGCCGAACTCCTGCGCCAGTTCGTGCAGCGTGGCGCCGCCGTCATCCTGCAGCCAGCGGGCCTCGACGATGCGGCGCGAACGCGGGTCCAGCGCCTGCAGCGCGTCGGTCAGGCCGGCGCTTTGCAGCTGGTCGCGCGCGGCACGTTCCAGCACCCGGGTGGGTTCCTGGCGGCCTTCGTCGGACAGGTAGGCGATGGGCGCGTAGCTGTCATCGTCGTCGTCCTGGTTTTCCAGCGACATATCGCGGCCGGACAGGCGCACTTCCATTTCGCTGACGTCTTCGCGGCGCACGTTCAGTTCGCGCGCGATGTGGTCGACCTGATCCGGATCCAGCGTCTGGCCGTCGGGACGCATGCTGCGCAGATTGAAGAACAGCTTGCGCTGGGCCTTGGTGGTTGCAACCTTCACCAGGCGCCAGTTGCGGATGATGTATTCGTGGATTTCGGCCTTGATCCAGTGCACGGCGAACGACACCAGGCGCACGCCGCGCTCGGGGTCGAAACGCTTGACGGCCTTCATCAGGCCGACGTTGCCTTCCTGGATGAGATCGGCATGCGGCAGGCCATAGCCCAGGTACTGACGGGCCACCGACACCACCAGGCGCAGGTGCGACAGAATCAGTTCGCGCGCGGCGCCCAGGTCTTCCTGGTCGCGCAGGCGGCGGCCAAGCTCGGTTTCACGTTCCGCGGACAGGACCGGCAGGCGGTTGACCGAGGAGATATAAGCGTCGATCGTGCCAAGTGCGCCCGGATTGGCAATGGCCAACGCCAGGGCGTTGCCGGAAGCGGCCAACGAGGTACTGGGTTGCTTCATAGCGGGGGTCTCCGGATGGCGAAGGGGTAACGACATGGATTCGATGTTAGCACTCTAGTATTGGGAGTGCTAATTCGACTATTGCGGCGCGTCAAAGTTTCCTTGGTCTAAATATGTCCCCGTTTATTTTTTATGGAGCGGGGGCCACCGCCACCCTGCCGTGACACGCCAAGGGCGACACGCCTTCCAGGGGAGCAGCCAGCCCGCTCAGCGGACGCGGTGCGGAAGCACCGCTACCAGCCCAGGCGCTTCAGGCCTTCGGCCGTGGCCTCGCCGTCGGGCCGCACGAACAGCGCCCCGCGCGGATCCATCAGCACTTGGTAACGCGCGCCGTCGAACATCGGCATATACGCGCCGCTACCGAATTGGACATCGACGAACGGGAACCAGTTCGGGAAATTCTTCTTCAGCGACGCCAGATCAGGCGCCGGCCAGTCGTCCAGCGCGTGCACCGAGCGCGTGGCCGAGGCCTCCCGCGCCGCGTCGCTATAGCGGCCGGACAAGCGTTCCAGCCGGTATAGCGGCGGCACGCCGGCCATCAGCGCCGGCAGGCGCCAGCGCACCACCCGCGCGTCGATCTGCCACTGGTCGCCGTAGAGCACGTACTGCTTGCTCCCGGTGCCGGGCGCGCTGGCGTTGACCTGGAACTGGCCGTCGGCCACCTGGCGGACTTCGATGCGCGCCACCGGCTCGTCGGCCGTCAGGCGGAAGAACTGCACCAGCGACAGCGCCAGCAGGCCGGACACGCAGCCCAGCAGCACCAGCATCAGACCGAACAAGCGCCGCACCGGCCGGAACTGGAACACCTTGCGGCCACGCTCGTCGCGCGGGCCGCCGCGGCCCAGCAGCATGACGATGCCCGGCAGCAGGACGACGACGGCGCCCAGCAGTATCCAGACGAAGGGAGCGATTCCGTTGATCAAATCAGGCGTTCCTATTGAGCACAGACCGCAGGCGGCGCCCCGGGGCGCGATATAAGCCTGCGGCGGCAGGCTCGCCAGTATAGAAGCGCCCCCTCAGGGCGCCGGTTTTCCAAGCCGCTCGACGTGAAACCGGATGTGATCCTCGATGAAGGTCGAGATGAAGTAGTAGCCGTGGTCGTAGCCCGGGTGGCGCCGCAGGTCCAGCGGCTGTCCAGCGGCGGCGCAAGCCGCCTCGAATACCTCGGGATACAACTGTTCGGCCAGGAACTGATCCGACTCGCCCTGATCGATCAGGATGCCGGCGGGGAACGGGTTGGCCGCGCCGCGCATCAACGCGGACGCGTCGTAGGCGGCCCAGTCCTCGGACTTGTCGCCCAGGTAGGCGCCGAACGCCTTCTTGCCCCAGGGACACTGGCTGGGCGCGGCGATAGGCGCGAACGCCGACACCGAACGGAACTTGCCGGGGTTGCGCAGCGCCAGCACCAGTGCGCCATGGCCGCCCATGGAATGGCCGAAGATGCCGGTGCGCGAGGCGTCGCCGGGCAGCGCCTCGCCCGTGACGATGCCGTGCAGTTCCTGCGTCACGTAGCTGTACATGCGGTAGTGGCCGCGCCAGGCGGGCGTGGTGGCATCCACGTAGAAGCCCGCGCCGGTACCCAGGTCCCAGCTTTCTTCCTCGCCAGGCACGTTGGCGCCGCGCGGGCTGGTGTCCGGAGCGACCAGCATGACGCCCAGCTCCGCGGCCAGGCGCTGCGCGCCTGCCTTGATCATGAAGGTTTCTTCCGTGCAGGTCAGGCCGGCCAGGTAGAACAGCACCGGCACTGGACCTTGCTCTGCCTGCGGCGGCACGTAGACGGAGAAGCGCATGGGCAGGCCGATCTCCGCGGACTCGTGGCGGTAATAGCGCTGCCAGCCGCCGAAGCAGCGATGCTGCGAAATGAGTTCCAGGGCGACTGCCATTGCTTTCCTCCGGTCGTAGGGGTCGGAAAAAACGCCCGCGGATTAGGGGATACCCACGGTGCGACGTTCCGTCGCCGAATGTTAACCTGGGCTTTATGGGGTACGAACGACAGAAAAAAAAGCGATTTCCTGCCCCGACATGATCACGGGACTTGACCAGCGCCCACCGTGGCACTATTTATATACCGTGAGCGAAGACAACCCGTTCTTCCAGATACGCAAGTCCTGACACTATGGCCCGTCTGCCCCGTCTGTACGCCCCTGGGCTGCCCCAACTGGTGCAGGCCAACTTCATCCAGCCGCTGGCGGCGCCGTCGCAACCCGCGCCGGCCGACATCCTGAACCAACTGGCCACGTGGCTGGGCGAGTCCGCCCAACGCCACCGCGTCTCGGTTCACGGCTGGCTGCTGGCCAACGACCGCATCCTGCTGCTGGCCACGCCCGCGGACGAGGAAGGCCTGCCACGCCTCATGCAAACGCTGGGCCGCAACCTGGCGGCGCGTCTGCGCGGCGGCCGGGTCTTCGCGGGCCGCTACCGCTCGGCCTTGCTGGAGCCGGGCGCCTGGGTGCTGCCATCCCTGGTCTGGCTGGAAACCTATCCGGTGCGCAGCGGCGCATCGCAGGATCCGGATTCCTGGCCCTGGTCCTCCGCCGCCAGCCATACCGGCAACACCACCGCGGCTCCAGCGCAGTGGCAGTCGGATCACGCGGACTATTGGGCCTGTGGCAATACCCCGTTCGACCGCCAGGCCAATTACCGCAAGCGCTTGCAGGACGGCCTGTCGCGCGAGGAAACGCAGCGTATCGACCAGGCGGTCTCCGGACAATGGGCGCTGGGCGGTCCCGCTTTCATCGCCAGCCTGGCTCATACGGCCAGCCGCCGGGTCGCCCCGGGGCAGCGCGGACGTCCGCGCAAGAAACCAGCCGCCGCATCGTCCGACGCCGAGTCGAGTTCCGCGCCTCCCACCACGACGCCTACGTCGACCTCTTCCTGATTGCGGACCCGCCTGAATGGCGGGTTCTTCATTTTTTCCGGCCGCGGCAGCGCAGGCCGGCGGATGCATTTGCATTTCCGCAACGCCAAGCATCGCTTCATACCTGCAAAATTTCCCATTAAATTGGGGACACATAAACCGAAAAATGGCTATTTGCCAGATGGGGAGGCACCCTCCTGGTGCACACCCCTCTGGCAAGCCCCGCATGGCGCGGCTCTTGATGCGTCACCTAATTAACCGCGAATGACAAGCCTTATATATAAATGGGGACATACCCTATTTATTCCTATTGCACCCTACTCATAGCGGGGGTATTGTCCGTCTCCTGCACTGCAACATTACGACGCAGGCCCACTGCGGAGCGCGCCATGCCCCAAATTACCCCGATCGACTCCTGTCCCCCGCCCAAGGCGACCCCCATCGATGCCAGCCGCATCGGGCTGCCTGCCGCCCAGGGTCTGTACAACCCCAAGAACGAACATGACGCCTGCGGCGTCGGTTTCGTGGCCCACATCAAGGGCAAGAAAAGCCACGCCATCATCCAGCAGGGCCTGAAGATCCTGGAAAACCTGGACCACCGCGGCGCGGTCGGCGCAGACAAGCTGATGGGCGACGGCGCCGGCATCCTGATCCAGATCCCCGACACGCTCTACCGCGACGAACTCGGCCATCAAGGCATCACGCTGCCGCCTCCCGGCGAGTATGGCGTGGCCATGGTGTTCCTGCCCAAGGAAACCGCCTCGCGCCTGGCCTGCGAACAGGAACTGGAACGCTCCGTGCGCGCCGAGGGCCAGGTCGTCCTGGGCTGGCGCGACGTGCCGGTGGACGTGGACATGCCCATGTCGCCCACCGTGCGCGCCTGCGAACCCGTGATCCGCCAGCTGTTCATCGGCCGCGGCGCCGACGTAATGGTGCCGGACGCGCTGGAGCGCAAGCTGTACGTGATCCGCAAGACCGCCAGCCACGCCATCCAGAACATGCATCTGGCGCACGGCAAGGAATACTTCGTGCCTTCGGCCTCGGTGCGCACCGTGGTCTACAAGGGCCTGCTGCTGGCCGACCAGGTCGGCCGCTACTACCGCGACCTGGCCGATACCCGCACGGTGTCCGCCCTGGCGCTGGTACACCAGCGCTTCTCGACCAACACCTTCCCGGCCTGGCCGCTGGCCCACCCGTACCGCATGATCGCCCACAACGGCGAAATCAACACGGTCAAGGGCAACTTCAACTGGCTGCGCGCCCGCGAAGGCATGATGCAGTCGGCCGTGCTGGGCGACGACCTGAAGAAGCTGTACCCCATCGTCTACGAAGGCCAGTCCGACACCGCCACGTTCGACAACTGCCTGGAACTGCTGGTGAATTCGGGCTACTCGCTGGCCCACGCCATGATGATGATGATCCCGGAAGCCTGGGAGCAGCACACGCAGATGGACGAAAGCCGCCGCGCTTTCTACGAGTACCACGCCGCCATGATGGAGCCGTGGGACGGCCCCGCCGCAGTCGCGTTCACCGACGGCCGCCAGATCGGCGCCACCTTGGACCGCAACGGCCTGCGTCCGGCCCGCTACCTGGTCACCGATGACGACATGGTCATCCTGGCGTCCGAAGCCGGCACGCTGTCCATCCCCGAAAACCGCATCGTCAAGAAGTGGCGCCTGCAGCCGGGCAAGATGTTCCTGATCGACCTGGAACAGGGCCGCATCATCGACGACGCCGAGATCAAGCTGCAGCTGGCCAACAACCGGCCCTACCGCCAGTGGATCGAACGCCTGCAGATCAAGCTGGAATCGCTGCCGGCGCCGCGCCAGGCCGCCGTCGCCACGCAGTCGTCGGTGTCGCTGCTGGACCGCCAGCAAGCCTTCGGCTGGACCCAGGAAGACTACAAGTTCATCCTCGAACCCATGGCCTCGTCGGGCGAGGAAGTCATCGGCTCGATGGGCAACGACGCCCCGCTGGCCGTGCTGTCCGACCGCGCCAAGCCGTTCTACAACTACTTCCGCCAATTGTTCGCGCAGGTCACCAATCCGCCGATCGACCCCATCCGCGAACAGCTGGTGATGTCGCTGGTGTCCTTCATCGGCCCCAAGCCGAACCTGCTGGACATCAACAACGTCAATCCGCCGCTGCGCCTGGAAGTGTCCCAGCCGGTGCTGGACTTCGCCGCCATGGCGCAGATCCGCGACATCGAGCAGGTCACGGGCAAGAAGTTCCGCAGCTTTGAGCTGGACATCACCTATCCCGCCGCTTGGGGCCCCGAGGGCATCGAAGCCCGCGTGGCTGCGCTGTGCGCGCGCGCCGTGGACGCAGTACGCAGCGGCTACAACATCCTGATCGTGTCCGACCGCCTGGTCGACAGCGAGCGCGTGGCCATCCCCGCGCTGCTGGCGACCTCCGCGGTCCACCAGCACCTGATCCGCGCCGGCCTGCGCACCAACACCGGCCTGGTGGTGGAAACCGGCTCGGCGCGCGAAGTGCACCACTTCGCGCTGCTGGGCGGCTACGGCGCCGAAGCCATCCATCCCTACCTGGCGCTGGAATCGCTGGGCAAGATGAACGACCCCGAAAAGGCGGTCAAGAACTTCATCAAGGCCATTGGCAAGGGCCTGAACAAGGTCATGTCCAAGATGGGCATTTCCACCTACATGTCCTACACCGGCGCGCAGATCTTCGAAGCCGTGGGCCTGCAGACCGCCCTGGTGAACAAGTACTTCACCGGCACCGCCTCCAACATCGAAGGCATCGGCATCTTCCAGGTGGCCGAGGAAGCGCTGCGCCAGCACCGCGCCGCCTTCAGCACCGATCCGGTCCTGGCCAACGACCTGGACGCGGGTGGCGAGTATGCCTACCGCGTGCGCGGCGAAGAGCACATGTGGACGCCGGACTCCATCGCCAAGCTGCAGCATGCTTCGCGCGCCAACAACTACCGCACGTACAAGGAGTACGCGCAGATCATCAACGACCAGAGCCGTCGCCACATGACCCTGCGCGGCCTGTTCGAGTTCCGCTTCGATCCGTCGCGGGCCATTCCGCTGGACGACGTCGAATCCGCCAAGGACATCGTCAAGCGCTTCGCCACCGGCGCCATGTCGCTGGGCTCGATCTCCACCGAGGCGCACTCGGTGCTGGCCGTGGCCATGAACCGCATCGGCGGCAAGTCCAACACCGGCGAAGGCGGCGAGGACGAACTGCGCTACCGCGCCGAAATGCGCGAAGGCAAGAGCACCATCAAGGACGGCGACACGCTGGCCTCAGTGCTGGGCACGGACCGCATCGAAGCCGACGTCGAACTGAAAAAGGGCGACTCGCTGCGCTCGAAGATCAAGCAAGTGGCCTCGGGCCGTTTCGGCGTGACCGCCGAATACCTGTCGTCGGCCGACCAGATCCAGATCAAGATGGCGCAGGGCGCCAAGCCCGGCGAAGGCGGCCAGCTGCCCGGCCACAAGGTGTCCGAATACATCGCCAAGCTGCGCTACTCGGTGCCGGGCGTGGGCCTGATCTCGCCCCCGCCGCACCACGACATTTACTCGATCGAAGACCTGGCCCAGCTGATCCACGACCTGAAGAACGTCAATTCCAAGGCCTCGGTGTCGGTCAAGCTGGTGTCCGAAGTGGGCGTGGGCACGGTGGCCGCGGGCGTGGCCAAGGCCAAGGCCGACCACGTCGTGATCGCCGGCCATGACGGCGGCACGGGCGCGTCCCCGGTGTCGTCCATCAAGCACGTCGGCACGCCCTGGGAACTGGGCCTGGCCGAAACGCAGCAGACGCTGGTGCTCAACCGCCTGCGCAGCCGCATCCGCGTGCAGGCCGACGGCCAGATGAAGACTGGCCGCGACGTCGTCATCGGCGCGCTGTTGGGCGCCGACGAATTCGGCTTCGCGACCGCGCCGCTGGTCGTGGAAGGCTGCATCATGATGCGCAAGTGCCACCTGAACACCTGCCCGGTGGGCGTGGCCACGCAAGACCCGGTCCTGCGCAAGAAATTCCAGGGCAAGCCCGAGCACGTCGTGAACTTCTTCTTCTTCATCGCCGAAGAAGTCCGCGAAATCATGGCCCAATTGGGCATCCGCAAGTTCGACGACCTGATCGGCCGCGCCGACCTGCTGGACATGCGCTCGGGAGTGGAGCACTGGAAGGCCCAGGGCCTGGACTTCGCCCGCGTATTCCATCAAACCCAGTCCGACGCCGACGTGCGCCAGACCGAAGAGCAGGACCACGGCCTGGCCGGCGCGCTGGACCACCAGCTGATCGAGCGCAGCAAGCCCGCGCTGGAACGCGGCGAAAAGGTTTCGTTCATCGTCCCGGTGCGCAACCGCAACCGCACCATCGGCGCCATGCTGTCGGGCGCGGTGGCTTCGCGCTACGGCCATGAGGGCCTGCCGGACGACACCATCCACATCCAGTGCAACGGCACCGCCGGCCAGAGCTTCGGCGCCTTCCTGGCGCACGGCATCACGATGGACCTGGTGGGCGAAGGCAACGACTACGTCGGCAAGGGCCTGTCCGGCGGCCGCATCATCGTGCGCTCGCCCAACGACTTCCGCGGCTTCGGCCCCGACCACATCATCGCCGGCAATACCGTGCTGTACGGCGCGCTGGCGGGCGAGGCGTTCTTCAACGGCGTGGCCGGCGAACGCTTCGCGGTGCGCAACTCGGGCGCGGCCACCGTCGTCGAAGGCACCGGCGACCATGGCTGCGAATACATGACCGGCGGCACCGTCGTGGTGCTGGGCGCCACCGGCCGCAACTTCGCGGCCGGCATGTCGGGCGGCGTGGCTTATGTGTGGGATCCGGAACGCACGCTCAAGCAGCGCGCCAACCTGTCCATGGTCGAACTGGAAAGCATCGTGCCGCACGCGGAACAGCTCGCCCAGAACAACATCGACGTCTGGCACAGCGCGCAGCGCGGCGGCGAACGCGAAACGGACGAAACCATTCTGCGCCGCCTGGTGGAAGACCACTTCCGCTACACCGGCAGCTTCCGCGCCCGCGAAATCCTGGGCGACTGGGAAGCCTCGCGCGGCAAATTCGTGAAAATCATGCCGACGGACTACCGCCGCGCATTGGGTGAAATGTGGCGTGCAGCCAACCCGCAACAACTGGCTGCGTGAGGGATACCATGGGAAAGATAACCGGCTTTATGGAATTTCAGCGTCTGCAGGAGGCCTCCGAGGCCCCGCAGAAGCGGCTGAAGAACTGGCGCGAATTCGTGCTGCACCTGAGCGACGACCAGGCCAAGCAGCAGGCGGCGCGCTGCATGGACTGCGGCATCCCGTTCTGCAACAACGGCTGCCCGGTCAACAACATCATCCCGGACTGGAATGACCTGGTGTACCGCCAGGACTGGAAGCGCGCACTGGACGTGCTGCACTCCACCAACAACTTCCCCGAGTTCACCGGCCGCATCTGCCCGGCGCCGTGTGAAGCCGCCTGTACCTTGAACATCAACAGCGACGCTGTCGGCATCAAGTCCATCGAGCACGCCATCATCGACAAGGGCTGGGCCGAAGGCTGGGTGTCGCCGCAGGTGCCGGCGCGCAAGACCGGCAAGAAGGTCGCCGTGGTGGGCTCCGGCCCCGCCGGCATGGCCTGCGCGCAGCAACTGGCGCGCGCCGGCCACTCGGTGACGCTGTTCGAAAAGAGCGACCGCATCGGCGGCCTGCTGCGCTACGGCATCCCCGACTTCAAGCTGGAAAAGCACCAGATCGACCGCCGCATCTCGCAGATGGAAGCCGAAGGCGTGGAGTTCGCGCCGTCGACCTACATCGGCAACCCCAGCGATCCCGTGGCCGACGGCCTGACGGTGCGCACGCCGGACTCGCTATTGGCCGAGTTCGACGCGGTGGTGATGAGCGGCGGATCTGAAACCCCGCGCGACCTGCCGGTACCCGGTCGCGAGCTGTCGGGCGTGTATTACGCCATGGACTTCCTGCGCCAGCAGAACAAGGCGGTCGCAGGCGATCGCCTCACCAACCAGACGCTGGCCAAGGGCAAGCACGTGGTGGTGATCGGCGGCGGCGACACGGGTTCTGACTGCGTCGGCACCAGCAACCGCCACGGCGCGGCCTCGGTCACGCAGTTCGAGCTGATGCCCCAGCCGCCGGAAAGCGAAAACAAGACCATGACCTGGCCTTACTGGCCGCTCAAGATGCGCACCTCCTCCTCGCACGAGGAAGGCTGCGAGCGCGACTGGTCCGTGACCACCAAGCTGCTCCAGGGCAGCAACGGCAAGGTCGAGAAGCTGGTCGGCGCGCGCGTCGAATGGTTCAAGGACGAAGCCACCGGCCAGATGAAGATGCGCGAGGTCGAGGGCTCAGAGTTCGAGATCAAGGCCGACCTGGTGCTGCTGGCCATGGGCTTCGTGTCGCCCGTGCAGACGGTGCTGGACGCCTTTGGCGTTGACCGCGATGCGCGCGGCAACGTGCGCGCCAATACCGACGACTACCGCACCAACGTCGAAAAGGTCTTCACCGCCGGCGACATGCGTCGCGGCCAGTCCCTGGTGGTCTGGGCCATCCGCGAAGGGCGCCAGTGCGCGCGCTCGGTGGACGCCTACCTCATGGGCAGCAGCGAACTGCCGCGCTGATCGCCACGATCAGGCTTGACCAGATCGCCGCCGAGCGCTTTGCGCCGGCGGCGATTTTTTTGTCTGCACGCCGGCGTGTTGCAACATAACCACTTTTCGATTGCGGTCTTTTCACGATTTGACACACATCAAGCGGGCCGGACGCCAGGTTTGAGAACCTGTTGTCTCACCCAATGGAAAGATCGGAGAAGAGAATGTTTTCGCTGAACGGCCGTATCCGCGCCACCGCCATCGCCGGCCTGATCGCCGCTGGCACGCTCGCCGCCCCCGCGCACGCCCACGAAGCGGGCGACGTGCTGTTCAAGGTCGGCGTCACGCAGGTCCGCCCCTCGTCCAACAACGGCACCGTGCTCAATGGCAGCGTCGGGCTGGACGTGAACAACAACGTGCGCCCGAGCTTCACGCTGACCTACATGGCCACGCGCAACATCGGCATCGAATTGCTGGGCGCTTGGCCATTCCAGCATGACGTCAGCGGCAGCGGCCTGGGCAAGATCGGCTCGACCAAGCAATTGCCGCCGACGCTGAGCCTGCAATGGCACATCCTGCCCGACAGCATGATCCAGCCCTACATCGGCGTGGGCATCAACTACACCCACTTCTTCGACACCAAGGCGGAAGGCGCGCTGAAGGGCTCGAACCTGAAGCTGGGCGACTCCTGGGGCGTGGCGGCGCAACTGGGCGCGGACTTCAAGATCAACGAGCGCTGGTTCATGAATGCGGATATCCGCTACATCGACATCCGCTCCAAGGTGAAGCTGGACGGCCAGCACATCGGCACCGCGCGCATCGACCCGTGGGTCGCGACCATCGGCGTCGGCTACCGCTTCTAAACAGGCAGAGCGCGACCTGCCTCAGCCTTGCGGCGCCTCCAGCTTGTGCCGCAGGGCCTGCAACGCCGGCGTATCGTCGTCGGCGCGCCAAACCAGCTGGGTCAGGGCCCGGCCATGCGAGCCGGACAGGGCGCCGACGCGCACCGTGTGCTCCGCTCCCAGCACCGCCAGCACCGAGCGCGGCACGATGGCCACGCCCGAGCCTGCGGCCACGCAGGCGACGATGGCGTGGTACGAAGCGAACTCCATCACCTTGCCAGGCGCTACGCCTTCCTGGTTCAACCATGATTCCAGGATGCGCCGGTACGAGCATCCCGACGCGAAGGCAATGACGCTGCGGTCGCCCAGATCCCTGGGACTGTCGATCGGATCCCAGGCTAGCGGCGAAATCAGCGCCAGCTCTTCCTTGAACGCATCCAGCGCCGCCAGGCCCTCCGCCGGAAAGGGCTGGGCTACGAACGCGGCCTCGATCTCGTAGTTGCGCACCTTGTTCGCCAGCGCCGCCGAGGTGCCGGTCACCAGTTCGATCCGCACCTGCGGCCAGGCCGCGTGATAGGCCGCCAGGATGGGCGGCAGGCGCGCGGCCGCGGTGCTTTCCATGGTGCCGATGCGCAGCACGCCTTGCGGGGAACCGTCACGAACCGCCGCCTGGGCTTCATCCGCCAGGCGCAGCAGGCGGTCGGCGTAGGACAGCAGCACGCGGCCCTGGTCCGACAGCACCAGCCGGCGGTTCTGCCGCCGGAACAGCGGCGCCTGCAGCGAGGCCTCCAACTGCTTCAGGCGCGTCGACACATTGGATTGCACACGATTCAGGTGTGCGGCGGCGCGCGCCACGCCGCCCTGGTCGGCGACCGCCTTGAAGATCTGCAGCGCATCCAAATCCAAGTTTCTCATTTTGAGAACTCGCTATCTTAATTATTCACTACTAAAGATATTAGTACAGCCGTAGAGTAGGGGCTATGTCAACGCCCATTTACCCTTCCGTCTCCGCGTCACGCAGCGCCGCTTCCCTGGCTTGGCCGGCGGCGCTGGCCCTGGCCGCCGCCATGGGGATAGGCCGGTTCGCCTTCACGCCGGTCTGGCCCCTGATGGCGCAGGAGGACGGCCTGTCGCTGGCGCAGGGCGGCTGGCTGGCCTCGGCCAACTACGCGGGCTACCTGCTGGGCGCGCTGGCCGCCGTGGTCTGGCCTATCCGCCGGCTGCGCGGCACGCTGGCGGCCAGCCTGCTGGCGGTGGCGCTGCTGACCCTGGCCATGCCGCTCTGGCACGGCATGGCGGTCTGGTGCGCGCTGCGCCTGGCCGCCGGCTACGCCAGCGCCAGCGCCTTCATCTGCGTGGCGGCGTGGCGGGCGGTGCCCGCGGGCGACCCGCGCGAAGCGGACGCCTCCGCCGTGACCTTTGCCGGCGTAGGCGCGGGCATCGCACTGACGGGATTAGCTTGCCTGGCATTGGCGGCCTGGAACGCGCGCGCCGACACGGTCTGGATGGCCCTGGGCGGCCTGGCGCTGACGCTGTCCGCCATCGCCTGGCCGGGCTTGCGCCGCCCTTCAGTAGCGGCCGCTACATCGACGGCGAGCGCGGCGTCCGCCGTCCGGCTGCCGCGCGACATTCCGCGGCTGGCGCTGCACTACGGCGTCTTCGGCGTGGGCTACATCATTCCGGCCACCTTTCTGCCGGCGATGGCCAAGGAGATCATTCCCGACCCGGCCATTTTCGGCTGGGCCTGGCCCCTGTTCGGCTTGGCGGCGGCCGTGTCCTGCCTGCTGGTTCCACGCCTGGCCCGGGGCCGCGACAGCGTGCAGGTCTGGCGCGCCGCCCAGGCCTTGATGGCGCTGGGCATGGTGGCCGTGGCGTTGTGGCATCACATTGCCGCCGTGATCCAGGCTGCGCTGCTGGTGGGCGGCACCTTCATGGTGATCACGCAGGCGGGCATGATGGCCGCCAGGCGTTCGGCCGGCGCCTCGGCGCCGCGCGCGGCGGCTCTCATGACCGCGGCGTTCGCCGCGGGCCAGATCCTGGGACCGCTGCTAGCGTCCTGGGCGGCGCACTGGGGCGCCGGCCTGCCGCAAGTACTCGCGGCCAGCGCGGCGCTGCTAGCGCTATCCGCATGGCGTTTGGGAAAGATCACGACAGATGACGCTGGCGCTGGGCATAATGCGATCGGCCCGCGGGCCCGTTCACATTAAAAAAACAAAACCAGGAGTCATCTGTATGAAAGCATTGCGTCCCCTTATTGCCGCCCTGGCCGTCACCGCCGCCTTCAGCGGCGCCGCCCAGGCCCAGACCGCCGACTGGCCGGCCAAGCCCATCACCATGATCGTGCCCTATGCGCCGGGCGGCTTCGCCGACACCCGGGTGCGCCTCCTGGCGCGCAAGCTGGGCGATTCGCTGGGCCAGCCCATCGTGGTCGAGAACAAGGCGGGCGCGGGCGGCGTGGTCGGCACCAACCTGATCGCGCGCGCCGCGCCGGACGGCTACACCATCGGCACGGGCAACCTGGCGCCCATGGCGGTCAACCCGACGCTGATGAAGGACATGCCGTACAACCCGCAGAAAGATCTGGCCCCGATCATCCTGATCGAAAACAGCCCGCTGGTATTGAGCGTGAACAACGAGCTGCCGGTGAAGACCCTGGCGGACCTGATCGCGCTGGCCAAGAAGCAGCCCGGCAAGCTGTCCTTCGGCTCGTCCGGCGTGGGCGGCGCTCACCACCTGTCCGGCGAAATGTTCCGCGAACAGGCCAAGATCGACATCGTCCACGTGCCCTACAAGGGCGGCAGCCTGGCCGCGACCGACCTGATGGGCGGCCATATCTCGATGATGTTCGAAATGGGCTATTCCGCGCTGCCCGCGATCCAGGGCGCCAAGATCCACCCCATCGCCGTCACGTCCGCCAAGCGGCTGGCCGTGCTGCCCGACGTGCCCACCATGGCCGAATCGGGCCTGCCCGGCTTCGAGTCCTACAACTGGCAGGGCATCGTCGCCCCCGCCGGCACGCCCGCGCCCATCATCGCCAAGCTCAACGCCGAGTTCAACCGCATCCTGAAGGAACCGGACGTGCAGAAGGCCATTGCCGACACCGGCAGCCAGGCCGGCGGCGGCACGCCCGAGGAATTCGGCGCCTTCATCAAGAGCGAAACCGAGAAGTGGGCCCACGTCATCAAGGCTGGGAACATCCAGCTTCAGTAACCTTCCAGGAGACTTCCATGGCTGCCCGTCTGATTGATCTGCTCAAGCTGCACCATCCCATCGTCCAGGCCCCCATGGCCGGCGGCGCCACGACGGTGGAGCTGGTATCCGAATCATCGAAGGCGGGAGTCCTGGGTTCGCTCGGGGCGGCCTATATGAGTCCCGAGCAGATCGAGGCGGCGGCGCGCGACATCCGCGCACGCACGCTGCTGCCGTTCGCCATCAATCTGTTCGCCTCCGTACCGGAAGAGCCCATGCGCGGCGACGCCAACCGCATGCTGGCCCTGATGGCGCGCTATCACCAGCAGTTGGGCCTCCCGGCGCCCGCCGCCCCTGGCCCGCAGGTCGATCCGCTGCCGCAACAGATCGAGGCCATCCTGCGCGCGCGTCCGGCCGTCTTCAGCTTCACCTTCGGCCGCATGCCGGCCGCGGCCATCGCGCGCTGCCGAGAGCTGGGCATCCTGACCGTGGGCACCGCGACCACCGTGCGCGAAGCGGTCGCGCTGGAACAGGATGGCGTGGACGCCATCGTGGCACAGGGCGCCGAAGCGGGCGGTCACCGCGGCACCTTCCTGGACGGTTTCGAGGAGTCGCTGATCGGCACCATGGCGCTGGTGCCCCAGGTGGCCGATGCAGTATCGGTCCCTGTTATTGCGTCTGGCGGCATCATGGACGGCCGCGGCATTGCCGCCGCGATCGCGCTGGGCGCCGACCTGGCCCAAATGGGGACGGCCTTCCTGACCACCCAGGAGTCCGGCATCAATGAGGCCTACAAGGCGCTCCTGCCCGCCTCCCGGGCAGAACAATCCCGGGTGACCCGGGCGTTTTCCGGACGGCCCGCCCGCGGCATCGAAAATGCCTTCATGCGCGAGGCCGACGCCATCGCGGCCGACATCCTGCCGTATCCCCTGCAGAACGCGCTGACGCGCCCCATGCGCACGGCGGGCGGCAAGGCCGGCGACACCGACGTGCTGTCCCTGTGGGCCGGCCAGGGCGCGCCGCTCGCTCGGCGCGAGACCACCGCCGACCTAGTCGCGCGGCTGGCTCGGGAGACTGCGGCGGCGCAGGCGCGGCGCTGACCCGTATTGTTCCCTGAAACGAAAACACTGTTCCACTAGCGGGCTCCCGCGTTGTGATTACAAAGCGTCGGGCTACAATGGCGCCTCGCCGCCGGGAGCCCAGGCCCTGCCTCGCCCCGGCATATGAGTAACAGGGCGCTTCCCGACGCCGCCTGTCTTAGCCGCGCCGGCTCCAAGTATTGCCGGATGCGCCTACCGGACAGCAGGGCAAGCTCCGCCGCCGAAACACCCTTTCGTTGCCCATGTCCGCTCAAACAAGCAAGACCACGGAATTCGCCCTGCGCCTGGAAGACGTGGCGCTAGGCTATGGTGATTTCACCGTCTTGCGCGATATCTCCATGGACGTACGCGCCGGCCAGGTGGTCGCCATCATGGGCGGCTCGGGTTCGGGCAAGACCACGCTGTTGCGCGCGGCCACCGGCCAACTCACCGCGCAGCGCGGCCGGGTGCTGGCCTTCGGCCAGGACATGGCCCACGTCAGCCGCGCCGAACGGCAATCGCTGCGCACGCGCATGGGCGTGCTATTTCAGCAGGGCGCGCTTTTCACTGACCTGAACGTGTTCGAGAACGTGGCTTTCCCGCTGCGCGAACACACCAAGCTGGCGGAGCCGGAAGTCACCGGGCGCGTGCTGGACAAGCTCGACGCCGTCGGCCTGCGCGCGGCCGCGCACCTGAAGGTGGCCGAGATCTCCGGCGGCATGGCCCGGCGCGTGGCGCTGGCCCGCGCCGTGGTGCTGGAACCCGAACTCATTCTGTACGACGAACCGTTTGCCGGGCTGGACCCGATCTCGCTGGGCATTACCGCCCGCCTGATCCGCAGCCTGGCCGACCGCCTCGGCTGCGCCTCGGTGCTGATCACGCACGACGTCCACGAATCGTTTGCCATCGCCGACCAGGTGTACCTGGTCGGGCAGGGCAAGCTTGCCGCCGCCGGCACCCCTGAAATGCTGTCGGCGTCGCAGGACCCCTACGTGCAGCAGTTCCTCAAAGGGGAGCCCGACGGCCCGGTCGCGTTCCAATACCCCGAGACGCCCGCTTTCAAGAAGTGGCTTTCGCAACAAGAGGGGCGCCGCGCATGAGCGGATCCAACAACGCCATCGGCGCACTGGGCGGCTGGGTGCGCAACCGCGTTTCCGGCATCGGCTACTTCACCCGGTTCTTCGGCGCCATGCTGGCGCGCAGCGGCATTGCGCTGTCGCGCCCGCGGCTGGTGTCGCAGCAGGTCCACTTCATCGGCAATTACTCGCTGCTGATCATCGCCGTGTCCGGCATGTTCGTGGGCTTCGTGCTGGGGCTGCAGGGCTATTACACGCTGAACCGCTACGGCTCAGAAGAAGCGCTGGGCCTGCTGGTGGCCCTGTCGCTGGTGCGGGAACTGGGGCCCGTGGTCACGGCGCTGCTGTTCGCGGGCCGCGCGGGCACTTCGCTCACCGCCGAAATCGGCCTGATGAAAGCCGGCGAACAACTGGCGGCCATGGAAGTCATGGCGGTCGACCCCATACGCCGCGTGCTGGTGCCGCGCCTGTGGGGCGGCATCATCGCCATGCCCATTCTGGCGGCGGTGTTCTCCATGGTGGGCATCCTGGGCGGCTGGGTCGTGGGCGTGCTGCTGATCGGCGTGGACGCCGGCGCGTTCTGGTCGCAAATGCAGAACGGCGTCGACGTCTGGAAAGACGTGGCCAACGGCGTCATCAAGAGCCTGGTCTTCGGCGTCACGGTGACGCTGGTCGCGCTCTACGAGGGCTGGCAGGCCAAGCCCACCCCTGAAGGCGTTGCCCGCGCGACCACGCGCACCGTGGTGGTGGGCTCCCTGGCGGTACTTGGGCTGGACTTCCTGCTCACCGCCTTGATGTTTGGAAATTGATACGGATCGATCATGTCTCGCGAAAAAACCGACTTCTGGGTAGGCCTGTTTGTATTGCTGGGCGCGGTCGCGCTGGCGTTCCTGGCGTTGCGCGCCGGCAACTTGAGCACCTTTTCTTTCGCCCCGACCTATACGCTGACGGCCAACTTCGATAACGTAGGCGGCCTCAAGGTGCGCGCGCCCGTCAAGAGCGCGGGGGTCGTCGTGGGCCGGGTTGCCGGCATCTCGTTCGATGACAAGACGTTCCAGGCGGTCGTCTCGGTCAACCTGGAAACGGCCTACCAGTTCCCCAAGGACACTTCGGCGTCCATCCTGACGTCGGGTCTGCTGGGCGAACAATACCTGGGCCTGAGCGCGGGCAGCGAAGAGGAAAACTTTGCCGACGGCGGCAAGATCCGCTACACGCAAAGCGCCGTGGTGCTTGAACAACTGATCAGCCAGTTCCTGTACGGGTCGGCGGAGAAGCAAGGCTCGAACGCGCCGGAACCCGCCGCGAAAACGCCAAATTAAAGACAATGCGACAGACGCGGTAACAGCAGCGCGTCCACAGTACGCAATATCATAAGAATCGTTGATAGGGATGTCCTGATCATGAACAAGAAAGCTATTAGCAGGATTGCCACCGTCGCCGCCGCGGGCGCGCTCATGGCAGGCTGCGCAGCGCCGCAGAACCCGGATCCGCGCGACCCCTGGGAAGGCTTCAACCGGGGCGTCTACAAGTTCAACGACACGGTCGACCGCGCCGTCTTCAAGCCGGTGGCGCAGGCCTATACCTTCGTCACGCCGCAGCCGGTGCGCAGCTGCGTGCACAACATCTTCAGCAACGTCGGCGACCTCTGGTCCGGCACCAACAGCTTCCTGCAAGGCCGCGGCCACGACTTCGTCAACACGCTGGGCCGCTTCCTGTTCAACACCACCATGGGCGTGGGCGGCTGCTTCGACGTCGCCTCGGCCAACGGCGCGCGCCGCATCCCGAACGACTTCGGCACGACGCTGGGCGTGTGGGGCTTCAGCCAGGGCCCGTACCTGGTGCTGCCGTTCTTCGGCTCGTCGTCGGTGCGCGACGGCGCCGGCCTGATCGGCGACTACGCTGGCACGACCTACGGCTACATGGGTGTGGACGCCATCGACAACGTCCGCCTGCGCAACTCGCTGTGGGGCCTGCGCGTGGTCGATACGCGCGCCAGCCTGCTGAGCGCCACCGACACCATCGACCGCGTCGCGCTCGATCCCTACAGCTTCGTGCGTGACGCCTACCTGCAACGCCGCGCAGCCATGGTGCTGGGCCAGAAGGTGGACGACGAGTCCACGCTGCCCAACTACGAAGACGACGAGGACGATGCCGCCCCCGTCGCGCAGCCGGCGGCACAGCCCACGACGCAACCCGCGGCACAACCTGCGGCCAAGTAAGCCGCCGCGTTGCGCCCTCAGTACAAGTAAGGAGTTTTGATGCGAGTTTCTTTTGTTTCCCTGCTGCAGCGTCTGGCGTTCACGGGCCTCCTGGCCCTGGGCCTGACCGCTGGCGCGCAGGCCAAACCCGACCCCAACGGTTCTCCCGACCAGTTCGTGCTGGCCACGGCCAATGAGGCCCTGGACGTGCTGAAGGCCGACGGCACCGTCAAGGCGGGCAACACCGCCCGCATCAACCAGGTCGTCAACGAGCACATCCTGCCGTACGTCAACTTCCAGAAGACGACCCGGCTGGCCGCCGGCCGCTACTGGCGCCAAGCCACCGATGCGCAGAAGAAAGCCCTGGCCGAAGCCTTCCGCGGCACCCTGGTGCGCACCTACAGCGGCGCGCTGACCCGCGTCACCTCCAGCACCAACGTCACCGCGCTGCCATTCCGCGGCGATCCCAAGGCCGACGACGTGGTCGTGCGCACGCTGATCAGCCAGGCCAACGGCCAGCCCACCGGCGTCGACTACCGCCTGGAAAAGACGCCCCAGGGCTGGAAGATCTACGACATGAACGTCGAAGGCATCTGGCTGATCGAGAACTACCGCAACCAGTTCGCGCAGCAGATCAATCGCGACGGCATCGACGGACTGATCCAGGCGCTGAACCAGCGCAATCAATGACCGGCCTTGCGGCTATCGCGGCCCGGCGCGCCCTTGTGGCCCGCCGGGCCGATTGTTTTAGGGACAGACCAATCGGATACCCGGCGAGATGCCAGGGGTACCGACCCGGCCCGCAGCGACGCGCTTATATAATGATCAATTCGCTCTTTCCGGGCCATTTCTCCCCGTCATGTCCGCCGTCAGTCTAGAAAACGTCTCCAAGGTCTACTCCCCGCGCCAGCGCGGCTGGCAGAAGCTGCTCGGGCGCGCGCCCGCCGCCGGCTTCCAGGCGCTGGATAATGTCAGCCTGAATATTGAACACGGCGAGTTCTTCGGCCTGCTCGGCCCCAATGGCGCCGGCAAGACCACACTGATTTCGATCCTGGCCGGCCTGGCGCACGCCAGTTCGGGCCGCGCCACGGTCTGTGGATACGACGTCGTGGCCGACTACAAGTCGGCACGGCGCGCCCTGGGCGTCGTGCCCCAAGAGCTGGTCTATGACCCGTTCTTCACGGTGCGCGAGACCCTGCGCATCCAGTCCGGCTATTTCGGCCTGCGCAAGAACGACGACTGGATCGACGAAATCCTGTTCAACCTGGGGCTGGCCGACAAGGCCAACTCCAATATGCGGGCGCTGTCCGGCGGCATGAAGCGCCGCGTGCTGGTGGCCCAGGCGCTGGTGCACCGCCCGCCGGTGATCGTGCTGGATGAACCCACTGCCGGCGTGGACGTGGACCTGCGGCGCACGTTGTGGGAATTCATCTCGCGCCTGAACAAGGCCGGCCACACCATCATGTTGACCACCCACTACCTGGAAGAAGCGGAAGCCCTGTGCGGCCGCATCGCCATGCTCAAGCGCGGCCGCATCGTGGCGCTGGACACCACCCAGGCCCTGATGGCCCGCGTCGGCGGCGTCGACCTGGAAGACGCCTTCGTGCGCATCATGCACGCCGGCGACGAGCAACCCGCGCCCGCCCTGCAACCCGAAGAGATCTCGTCATGACCCAGCCCGCCGCGACCGCCAGCCAGCCGCTGGTGCAGCCCCGCCTGGATGCGGGCTCCGGCTTCCCGACCTTGCTGCGCAAGGAATTGCTGCGCTTCTGGAAGGTCAGCTTCCAGACCATCGCCGCCCCGGTCATCACCGCGCTGCTGTACCTGCTGGTCTTCGCCCATGTGCTGGAAGGGCGCGTCATGGTGTACGGCAGCGTGCCCTACACGGCGTTCCTGATTCCCGGGCTCATGATGATGAGCATGCTGCAAAACGCCTTCGCCAACCCCTCGTCATCGCTCATCCAGAGCCGCATCACGGGCAACCTGGTCTTCATGCTGCTGCCGCCGCTGTCGCACCGCGACATCTTCGCGGCCTATGTGCTGGCGGCGATCGTGCGCGGCCTGGCGGTCGGGCTGTGCGTATGGGTGGTGGCGCTGTTCTTCGTGTCGCTGATCCCGGCGCACCCGCTGTGGCTGGCCGTCTTCGCCGTGCTGGCCTGCGGCATCATGGGCGTGCTGGGCCTGATTGCCGGCCTCTGGTCCGAAAAATTCGACCAGCTCGCGGCCTTCCAGAATTTCCTCATCATGCCGGCCACCTTCCTGTCCGGCGTGTTCTATTCCATCCATACGCTCCCCGCCTTCTGGCAGAGCGTGTCCCACTGGAACCCCATCTTCTACACCATCGACGGCTTCCGTTACGGATTCTTCTCGGTGTCGGACGTCTCCCCCTGGCGCAGCCTGGCCGTGGTGACGGGGGTGTTCCTCGCGCTATCGCTCTATGCGCTGCGGCTACTGGCCAGCGGCTACAAACTCAGGAACTGACGTCCATGCTTCCCACTCCCGCGCAAGTCCGCCAATACATCGCGGACGGCCTGCCCTGTGAACACCTCGACGTGCAAGGCGACGGCTCGCATTTCGACGCCGTCATCGTCAGCACCGCCTTCGAAGGCAAGCGCCTGATCCAACGCCATCAACTGGTCTATGCCGCGCTCGGCGACCGCATGAAGGCCGAGATCCATGCGCTGTCCATGCGCACCCTGACGCCCGCCGAATACCAGCAAGCAGGCAAGTAATGGACAAGCTACGCATCACCGGAGGTTCGCGCCTGCACGGCGAAATCTCCATCTCCGGCGCCAAGAACTCGGCCCTGCCCATCCTGTGCGCCGGCCTGCTGACCGCCGACGCGCTGACCCTCAGCAACGTGCCGCACCTGAACGACACGGCCACCATGCTGCGCCTGCTGGGCCGCATGGGCATGCGCGCCGAGCGTGACGCGGACGGAACGGTCACGCTGCAGGCCAACCAGGTCGACAAGCTGGAAGCCCCCTACGAACTGGTCAAGACCATGCGGGCCTCCATCCTGGTGCTGGGTCCGCTGCTGGCGCGCTTCGGCGAAGCCCGCGTCAGCCTGCCTGGCGGCTGCAGCATCGGCCAGCGTCCGGTGGACCAGCACATCAAGGGCCTGGCCGCCCTGGGCGCGGAAATCAGCATCGAACACGGCTTCGTGGTGGCGCGCGCCAAGCGCCTGAAGGGCGCCTCGGTGCGCACCGACATGGTCACCGTCACCGGCACCGAGAACCTGCTGATGGCCGCGGTGCTGGCCGAAGGCCGGACCGTGCTGGAAAACGCCGCCTGCGAACCCGAAGTGGTGGACCTGGCAGAACTGCTCATCAAGATGGGCGCGCGCATCCAGGGCCACGGCACCAGCCGCATCGTGATCGACGGCGTGGACCGCCTGCACGGCGCCGAACACCGCGTCATCTCCGACCGCATCGAAGCCGGCACCTTCCTGTGCGCGGTCGGCGCGGCGGGCGGCGACATCGTCCTGCGCAACACGGACGCGGACATCCTCGGCGCCACCCTGGGCAAACTGGCCGAGGCCGGCCTCACCATCGAGACCGGCCCCGACTGGATCCGCTGCGCCATGTCCTCGCGCCCCCGCGCCGTGGGCTTCCGCACGCTGGAGTACCCCGGCTTCGCCACCGACATGCAGGCCCAGGTCATGGCGCTGAACACCGTGGCCGAAGGCACCTCGGTCATCGTCGAGACCATCTTCGAAAACCGCTACATGCACGTGCAGGAATTGCGCCGCATGGGCGCGGACGTCGACATCGACGGCCACACCGCCATCGTGCGCGGCGTGCCGAAGCTGTCGGGCGCCACCGTCATGGCCACCGACCTGCGCGCCTCGGCCAGCCTGGTCATCGCCGGCCTCGCGGCTGAAGGCGAAACCCTGGTCGACCGCATCTACCACCTGGACCGCGGCTACGACCAGATGGAAGTCAAATTGCGCGCCCTGGGCGCGAACATCCAACGCGTTACCGGCAAGGAACAGGCATGAACGATGCCCCCACCACCGTCACCCCCCTGACCCTGGCCCTGTCCAAAGGGCGCATCTTCGAAGAAACCATGCCCCTGCTGGCCGAGGCCGGCATTGAAGTCCCCGAGAACCCCGAAAGCTCGCGCAAGCTGATCCTGCCCACCAGCGATCCCGGCCTGCGCCTGATCATCGTGCGCGCCTCGGACGTGCCCACCTACGTGCAATACGGCGCGGCCGACCTCGGCATCGCGGGCAAGGACGTGCTCATCGAGCATGCCAAGGAACAGCCCGGCGGCCTGTATCAACCCATCGACCTGAACATCGCCAAGTGCCGCCTGGCCGTGGCCGTGCGCAAGGGCTTCGACTACGAAGGCGCCGTCCACCAGGGCGCGCGCTTGCGCGTGGCCACCAAGTACGTGCAGTCAGCCCGTGAACACTTCGCGGCCAAGGGTGTGTACGTGGACATCATCAAGCTGTATGGTTCGATGGAACTGGCGCCGCTGGTGGGCCTGGCCGACTGCATCGTGGACCTGGTGTCCACCGGCGGCACCTTGCGCGCCAACGACCTGGTCGCGGTGGAAGACATCATGCCGATTTCCTCGCGCCTGATCGTCAACCAGGCCGCGCTGAAGACCCGCGGCGCCCGCCTGCAACCGCTGCTGGACGCCTTCGAGAGAGCCGCCTCCCGTAACGCCTGACCCTCGCCCGCCGCGACGCCGCGGCGGCCGTTACCTGCTTGCTGCATGACGCCATGGCCCTGATCAATCGTCTCGACTCCCGCGATCCCGGATTCAAATCCGCCCTGTCCACGCTGCTGGCCTTCGAGGCCACCGAGGATGAATCCATCGACCGCGCCGCAGCCGGCATCCTGGCCGACGTGCGCGCCCGCGGCGATGCCGCGCTGGTGGAATACACGCAGCGTTTTGACCGCATGCCCGGCGCATCGGCCCAGACGCTGGAGATCCCCAAGGCGGACTGGCATGCGGCCCTGGCCGCACTGCCGGCCGCCCAACGCAACGCGCTGGAAGCCGCCGCCGACCGCGTGCGCAGCTACCACGAGCGCCAGCGCGCCGAGACCTGGACCTACACCGACGCCGACGGCACCATGCTGGGCCAGCAGGTCACCCCGCTGGACCGCGTGGGCCTGTATGTGCCAGGCGGCAAGGCCGCCTATCCGTCCTCGGTGCTGATGAACGCCATCCCGGCCAAGGTCGCGGGCGTGCAGGAGCTGGTCATGGTCACGCCCACGCCCGACGGCGTGCGCAACCCCATCGTGCTGGCCGCCGCGGCCATCGCCGGCGTGGACCGCGTCTTCGCCATCGGCGGCGCACAAGCCGTGGGCGCGCTGGCCTACGGCACCGCCACCGTGCCGGCCGTCGACAAGATCGTCGGCCCGGGCAACGCCTACGTCGCCGCCGCCAAGCGCCGCGTGTTCGGCGTGGTCGGCATCGACATGATCGCCGGCCCCAGCGAAATCCTGGTGATCTGCGACGGCAAGACGCCGGCCGACTGGATCGCCATGGACCTGTTCTCGCAGGCCGAACACGACGAACTCGCGCAATCCATCCTGCTGTGTCCGGACGCCGCCTTCATCGAAGAAGTGCAGGCCTCGATCGAACGCCTGCTGCCCACCATGCCGCGCGCCGACATCCTGCGCGTCAGCCTGGCCAACCGCGGCGCGCTGATCCTGGTCCAGGACCTCGAAGAAGCCTGCCGCATCGCCAACGACATCGCACCCGAGCACCTCGAGATCTCCACCGAACAGCCCGAGAAATGGACCGCGCAGATCCGCCACGCCGGCGCCATCTTCATGGGCCGCTTCAGCTCCGAATCCCTGGGCGACTACTGCGCCGGCCCCAACCACGTGCTGCCGACCTCGCGCACGGCCCGTTTTTCGTCGCCGCTGGGCGTCTATGACTTCCAGAAACGTTCCAGCCTGATCCAGGTTTCGCATCAGGGCGCCCAGAAGCTGGGCCGCATCGCCGCCGAACTGGCGCTGGGCGAGGGCCTGCAGGCGCACGCCGCCAGCGCCCAGTACCGGATCGACCAGCCATGAGCCTGCCGGACCGCTCCGAAGGCAACCCCGCAAGCGCGGCTCCCGCGGCAAGCGTTGCCGGCCGCATTGCCGGCACGGTCCGGGCGGACATCCGCGAACTGGCCGCCTATCCCGTGGCCAACGCGGAGGGCTGCATCAAGCTCGACGCCATGGAATGCCCCTACGAGCTGCCCGAGGCGGCGCGCGAAGACATCGCCCGCGCCGTGCGCGACACGCCACTGAACCGCTATCCCGCAGCCGACCTGTCTGCGCTGCAAGAGGCCGTGAAAACGGCCTTCGGCGTGCCGGACGCCGCGGACGTGCTGTTCGGCAACGGCTCGGACGAACTCATCCACATCGTGGTGCAGGCCTGCTGCAACCCCGGCGACGCGGTGCTGTCGCCCTGGCCGTCGTTCGTCTACTTCGACATGGCCGCGCGCTTCGACCACGCCCGCTTCGTCGGCGTGCCGCTGACGGCCGACCTGACCCTGGATTTGCCGGCCATGCTGGCCGCCATCCGCGAACACCAGCCCAAGGTGGTGTTCCTGGCCGTGCCCAACAATCCCACCGGCGGCCTCTGGTCCGACGAGGACGTAGCGGCCATCATCGCCGCCGCCCCCGGCCTGGTCGTGCTGGACGAGGCCTACCAGCCCTTCGCCGACCGCACCTGGATGCCACAGGTGCTGGACGCGCCCAACGTGGTCGTCATGCGCACGGTGTCCAAGATCGGCCTGGCCGGCCTGCGCTTCGGCTACCTGGCCGGACACCCCGCCTGGATCGCGGAACTGAACAAGGTCCGCCCGCCCTACAACCTGGACGTGCTGACCCAGGCCACGCTGTCGGCCGTGCTGCGCCACAAGCCGGTGCTGGACGAACAGGCCGCCCGCCTGCGCGCGGACCGCGAGCCGCTGGCCGCCGCGCTGGCCCAGTTGCCCGGGGTGCGGGTATTCCCTTCCGCCGGAAACTTCGTTCTTGCCCGCTTTTCCGGCAAGCTGGACGGCAACGCCGTGCATCTTGCCCTGAAAACGCGCAAAATATTGATTCGCAACTTCTCCAACGCCCATCCGCTACTGGCCAACTGCCTGCGCATCTCGGTGGGCGCCCCGGCTGAAAACGCCGCCTTGCTATCCGCCCTGCAAGAGATTTTGAGTGCTTAACATGCGTACCGCTGAGATCACCCGCAACACCAACGAAACCCGCATCCGCGTGGCCGTCAATATCGACGGCACCGGCAAGCAGACGATCGACACCGGCGTGCCGTTCCTGGACCACATGCTGGACCAGATCGCGCGCCACGGCCTGATCGACCTCGACATCAAGGCGGAAGGCGACCTGCATATCGACGCGCACCACACCGTCGAAGACGTGGGCATCACCCTGGGCATGGCCATCGCCAAGGCGGTCGGCACCAAGGCCGGCCTGCGCCGCTACGGCCACGCCTACGTGCCGCTGGATGAAGCGCTGTCGCGCGTGGTGGTGGATTTCTCGGGCCGTCCCGGCCTGGAATATCACATTCCCTTCACGCGCGCCCGCATCGGCGACTTCGACGTGGACCTGACCCGCGAATTCTTCCAGGGCCTGGTCAACCATGCCCTGATCACGCTGCACATCGACAACCTGCGCGGCGTCAATGCCCACCACCAGGCGGAAACGGTCTTCAAGGCCTGTGGCCGCGCCCTGCGCATGGCCATGGAAGTCGATCCCCGCATGGGCGACGTCGTGCCCTCCACCAAGGGCGTGCTGTAACGTCCGCCCTCCACCCCGCAGCAGGCAGAAAGAAGTGACCACTATCGCCATCGTCGACTACGGAATGGGCAATTTCCATTCCGTCGCCCGCGCCCTGAAATACGCCGCCCCCGATGCCGACATCCGCATCTGCAGCCAGCCCCAGGAGATCGCCGCGGCCGACCGCGTCGTGTTTCCCGGCCAGGGCGCCATGGCCGACTGCATGCGTACCCTGAACGAATCCGGCCTGCGCGAGGCCGTCGTGCGCGCCGCGCGCGAGAAGCCCCTGCTGGGCGTGTGCGTAGGCGAACAGATGCTGTTCGATTCCAGCGAGGAAGGCGGCACCGCCTGCCTGGGACTGTTCCCCGGCGTGGTGCGCCGCTTCTCGGGTCCCGGCTTTGCGGCCCCCGTCAGCGATGACGACGCCTGCCTGGCCGACACCGGCGCCGCCGGCCTGGCCGACACCCGCCCCGAACGCCTCAAGGTTCCGCACATGGGATGGAACAAAGTGCGCCAGACGCGCTCTCATCCTATCTGGGCCGGCATTCCGGACGACACACACTTCTATTTCGTCCATAGCTACTACGCCGATCCGGAAGATCCGGACCTGACTGTTGGTGAAACCGAGTATGGCCTCGCCTTTACCTGCGCGGTGGCGGCGGCTAACATTTTCGCGGTGCAGTTTCACCCCGAAAAGAGCGCCGAGCACGGTTTGCGCCTGTATCGCAATTTTGTAGACTGGCAGCCGTAGGCTCCAAGCCCACGCCCGCCAGCCCTTTCAACCCCTATATTTATTCGCTGCCCACCATGCTGCTGATCCCCGCCATCGATCTCAAAGACGGGCGCTGCGTGCGCCTGCGCCAGGGTGACCTGGACGATGCAACGGTGTTCTCTGAAGACCCCGCCGCCATGGCCACACGTTGGCTCGACCAAGGCGCGCGCCGCCTGCATCTGGTCGACCTGAACGGCGCCGTCGCCGGCAAACCCAAGAACGAAGCCCCCATCAAGGCGATCCTGGACGCTGTCGGCGACGACATCCCCGTGCAGATCGGCGGCGGCATCCGCGACCTCGACACCATCGAGCGCTACCTTGACGCCGGCATCTCCTACGTGATCATCGGCACCGCCGCGGTCAAGAACCCCGGCTTCCTGCAGGACGCCTGCGGCGCCTTCCCAGGCCAGATCATCGTCGGCCTGGATGCCCGCGACGGCAAGATCGCCACCGACGGCTGGAGCAAGCTGACCCGCCACGACGTGCTCGACCTGGCCAAGAAGTTCGAGGACTACGGCTGCGAAGCCATCATCTACACCGACATCGGCCGCGACGGCATGCTGTCCGGCGTCAACGTCGAAGCCACGGTCCGCCTGGCCCAGCACGTGCGCATCCCGGTCTACGCATCGGGCGGCATCGCCGGCATCCAGGACATCGAAGCCCTGTGCGCCGTCGAGGAAGAGGGTGTCGAAGGCGCCATCCTGGGCCGCAGCATCTACGAAGGCACGCTCGACTTCCAGGCAGCGCAGGCGCGCGCCGACGAACTGGCAAAATGACCACCTCCAGCAGCACCCCCGGGGCCGGCGCGCCCGCACAGAGCGCGCTGACCCGCCGCATCATCCCCTGCCTTGACGTCACCGCGGGCCGCGTCGTCAAGGGCGTGAACTTCGTCAACCTGCTCGACGCAGGCGACCCCGTCGAGATCGCCCGCCGCTACAACGAGCAGGGCGCCGACGAACTCACCTTCCTCGACATCACCGCCACCAGCGACGGCCGCGACCTGATCCTGCCCATCATCGAGCAGGTGGCCTCGCAGGTCTTCATTCCGCTGACGGTGGGCGGCGGCGTGCGCCAGGTCTCCGACATCCAGCGCCTGCTGAATGCCGGCGCCGACAAGATCAGCATCAACAGCGCCGCCGTGGCCAATCCGGAACTGGTGCGCGCAGCCTCGGACTACCACGGCTCGCAATGCGTGGTGGTGGCGATCGACGCGCGCCGCGTGTCGGCCGCCGGCGAACCCGCCCGCTGGGAAGTCTTCACCCACGGCGGCCGCAAGGCCACCGGGCTGGACGCCGTGGCCTGGGCGCGCCGCATGGCCGCCTACGGCGCCGGCGAAATCCTGCTGACCAGCATGGACCGCGACGGCACCAAGTCCGGCTTCGACCTGGAACTCACGCGCGCCGTCTCGGACGCCGTGCCGGTGCCCGTCATCGCCTCGGGCGGCGTGGGCAACCTGCAGCATCTGGCCGACGGCGTCACCACCGGCCGCGCCAGCGCGGTCCTGGCCGCCAGCATCTTCCACTTCGGCCAGCACACCGTGGGCGAGTGCAAGCGCTTCATGGCGAGCCTCGGCATCCCTGTAAGGGTGTGACGCGCCCCCGGAGCGCCTGCGGCACTCCGGGATGCCCCTCTCAGGCGTGCAACAAGGTATTGCCGTAAGATTATGAGTCCCCACGCGACTGTGGCGGTCCGCAAGCTGCCGCGCGAGGACAATGGATGAATGAGATGAGCAACGAACCCGCCTGGATGGCCGATGTCGTCTTCGACGAAAACGGCCTGATACCCGCCATCGCGCAAGACGCCGAAAACGGCCAGATCATGATGGTGGCCTGGATGAACCGCGAATCGCTCGCCGAAACGGCCGCCACCGGGCGCGCCGTCTACTGGTCGCGTTCCCGCCAGCGCCTGTGGCGCAAGGGCGAGGAATCCGGCCACGCCCAGGAAGTGCACGAACTGCGCCTGGACTGCGACGGCGACGTGATCCTGCTCAAGATCCACCAGCAGGGCGGCATCGCCTGCCACACCGGGCGCGCCAGCTGCTTCTACCGCCGCCTGGAAGGCCAGTCCGACCAGGCCTCCTGGACCACGGTGGACCCCGTCCTGAAAGACCCCGAACTGATCTACAAATGACCGCTCAAGCCGCAAGCGCCGCAGAAATCCTGGCGCGCATCGCCGATACCCTGGAAACCCGCCGCCCCGAGAACGGCGGCGATCCCCAAGCCTCCTACTCCGCCAAGCTGCTGGCCAAGGGCCCCGACGCCTTTCTCAAGAAGATCGGCGAGGAAGCCACCGAACTGGTCATGGCCGCCAAGGACGGCGTGCCCGACCGCATCGTCAGCGAAACCGCCGACCTGTGGTTCCATTGCCTGGTGGCCCTGACGCATTTCAAGCTACGGCCCGAAGACGTACTGGCCGAACTGGCCCGCCGCGAAGGCCTGTCCGGCCTGGCGGAAAAGGCGAGCCGCCCGCAAGACTGACCACGGAACCCGGAAAAATGAGCGACAACTGTCTCTTCTGCAAGATCGCCGCTGGCGACATCCCGTCCAAGAAAGTCTACGAAGACGAGGACTTTGTTGCGTTCCACGACATCAATCCGGCCGCGCCGGTACATTTATTGCTGATCCCTCGACGTCATGTCACATCCATGCAGGATATTAAGGGGGAGGACGCAGAATGGTTGGGTAGAATGATGTCATTAGCGCCGCGGTTAGCCGCTGAAAACGGTTGCCGTCCGGGCCCTGATGGCGGGTTTCGCATCATGATCAATTCTGGCGTCGAAGGCGGCCAGGAAGTCCCGCATCTGCATTTCCACATCATCGGCGGTTCGCGACCCTGGAAAGGGCGCGTGGCCCCCAACGCGTAATTCGGAGAAACATCATGGGTAGTTTCAGCATCTGGCATTGGTTGGTCGTCCTGGTCATCGTGGCGCTGATTTTCGGCACCAAGAAGCTGCGCAACATCGGCTCGGACCTGGGCGGCGCGGTCAAGGGCTTCAAGGAAGGCATGAAGGACGCCAACGGCGACAAGCCGGCCGAACCGATCGCGCAGCAGCGCGTCTCCGGCGACACCATCGACGTGCAGGCCAAGGAAAAATCCAACTCCTGAGCGCCTGCTCGGCTCCCGGGCCGTCCTGAAAAGGCCGGCCCTTATTGCATCCACTCCCGAGCGGCCGTCGAATGTTTGATGTCAGCTTCACTGAACTGATGGTGATCGGCGTCATCGCCCTGATCGTCATCGGCCCCGAACGCCTGCCCAAGGTTGCCCGCACCGTCGGCCACCTGCTCGGGCGCGCGCAGCGTTACGTCAATGACGTGAAATCCGATATCCAGCGCGAAATCGAGCTCGACGAACTGCGCAAGTTCAAGAGCGAAATGGAAGATGCCGCCCAGGGCGTGCAACAGTCGCTGAACGAAACCCAGGCCTCGCTGCAGGAACCCGTGCAGCAGTTCCGCGCCGAACTCGACGAGGTCGCGCGCGAAGCCAGCATCAAGGCCGAACCGGCCGCCGCCGGCGACACGCCTGCCGAGCCCGAGCGCAGCATCGCGCCGCCCCCCGGCCAGAACCACAGCCTGGA